>JBATMK010000294.1:0-22691 GCA_049289815.1 Flavobacteriales bacterium | reverse complement strand
GATGAACCGTTGCAGGGTCGTGTCGCAACCACGCCGGGTAAAGACCAACACATCAGGATCGTGGCCATCGATGCCAACAATAACAAGAGTGAATTGACATTCGTGCTGCACGGTGCAAGGGCGCAGGAAGCCGCAGCATGGCCCCGGTCCAGCGCCACAGGAACACCCATGAAGCAAGGCGAACCGAACAACTTCACCGGCGATGGGATCCGTTTCAGCCTGCCGGCCGAAGCACTTTACGAAGACCTCGACTTCCACTATTCGATAAAGCCCTGCCCGGCGCGTTCGTACAGTAAGCTCCATGTACTCCAGGACAAACTCACACCGATGCATGTGGCAGGCACGTTGAGCATCCGTGCGGATAGCCTGCCTGAAGCACTGCGCAGCAAGGCTTTGATCCTGCGCTGGGAAGAGAACGGCAAACACGCCACCCTGGGTGGCACGTGGGAGAACGGTTGGGTGCGCACCACGGTGAAGACATTCGGCAACTATTGCGTGGTGGTGGACACCGTCGCACCGAAGATCACCCCCATCGGTTTGAAGGCGATCATGAAGGGGCGCAGCGGGTTCGCATTGCGCGTGGCGGACAACCTCACCGGGTTGGACAAGTGGGTTGCGACATTGGACGGGGAATGGATCCTGATGGACTTCGACCCGAAAAGCAGGAGCCTGTCGCACTCTTTCGACAAGCATACCGACGTGCCGGGCTCGCACAAGTTGAAGGTTGAGGTGCAGGACGAGCGCGGCAATGTGAGCAGCTATTCGTTCACCTTCACGCGATGAAGTGGCCCCTTTTCCTTGCCCTGTTGATCGTGGCTTGCAGCGAAGCACCACGAGCGTCACCGCGCGGAACGCGGATCGTAGGGCATGGTGGCATGGGACCGGACAACGCGTTCCCCATGAACACCAAGGAAGCTGTGATGGCCTGCCTGGCCTCCGGACATGACGGTGTGGAAGTGGATGTGCAGATGACGAAGGACGGTGCGCTGGTCTGCTATCATGCACAGGATCTGTCGGAGCTTACCGACCGCAGCGGCTTTGTGAATGCCTTCGATCTGGAAGAGCTTGAAGGCAATTGCCATTACAAGGCGGCTACGGGCGAGCACGGCATCCTGCTGCTGGACGAGGTGCTGCGTTCGTTGGAGGAGGACCAAACAGTGGTGCTCGATTGCAAGCTCTACGCTGCAGGGGAATGGGACAGCTATCTCGATGACTACGCCGCCGCGCTCACGTCCCTGGTCATGAACGAAGGAGGTTTCAATACGGTGAACGTCGAATGCCAGGTGACCGCCTTCCTCGACAAGGTGAAGGCGGAAGAAAGCGGTGCGTTGATCTTCTTCTACGCCCAGGACTTTGCCACGGGTTTGGCAACCGCCACTTCCAAAGGCTACAACGGTATCACGATCAACGACGACCTCATCACGAGTGCGGAAGTGAAGCAAGCACAGGACAGCGCATTGCAAGTGGCGCTCTTCGGCATGGACAGCGGTGATGAACCTTCGGTAGTGGCCAAGGGTGCCGACCTGCTGCAGGTGGACGAACCGTAGGCTAGCCGATCAACCCGGGAACCGGCACCGCGCCGGGAATGATGTTCGCTGGATCGGTGCCGAGCCAATCGCGCAGAACACTGGCATACACACTCCGGAAGTCGACGCTGAACTTCAGATCGCCATTGGTATCAAGGTCGTCGAGCGATGGCATGGCATTGAAGAGGCCCGGCTTCTTCAAGCCACCGCCCACCAGGAACAACGGACCCGCCGCACCGTGATCGGTGCCCTTGCTGGCGTTCTGCTTCACACGCCTACCGAACTCGCTGAAGACCATCACCACGGTGCTGTCCAATTCCCCTGCGGCTTTCAGGTCGTTAACGAACGATAGCAGATTGTCACCAACACTTTTCAGCAAACGCTCATGGCGCTGCAACTGATTGCCGTGCGTGTCGAATCCGGACAAGCTGACGTAGTAGGCCCGCGTATCAAACCCGCTCTTGATGAAGTTGGCCACGGTGCGCAACTGCTTGCCGAGTTCATCCTTGGCATAACCCATGAACGCTTCGGACGTCTTCAGCTTCTCCTTCAGGTACGCCGCGCTCTGGTAAGTCTCGGCCATGGTCTTGTACAGGTACGCGGCTGTCCGGTGCTGGTGCTCTCCATGCTGTGCAAGCTGTGCGAAGTAGGGTTCGCGCGTGCTGCGGTAGAGCCGGTTGGCATCGGTGAGGGTTATGGCCTTGAGCCGTTCGCCTTTGTTCGCGAGGGTGAGTGAAGGACCTACCTCGATCACCTCGTGCGGGGCCGAGCAGTCATGGTCGAGATATCGGCCGAGCCAGCCGGTCTCGAGGTACTCGTTGCTCGCACTGGCCGTGTGCCAGATATCGAGCGATCGGAAGTGGCTGCGGTCCGTATCGGGATAACCGATGCCTTGCACAATGCTGAGCAGGCCTTCATCGTATAGTGCTCGCAGGCCGGCGGCTCCCGGGTTCAATCCAACATCGTCGGTGAGCAGGTGCAGACGGTCCTTCGGCAGCGCGAGCGACTTGCGGTTCGCGGCGTACACGTCGTGACGGAAGGGCACTACCGTATTCAGCCCGTCGTTCCCCCCGCTCAGCTGAAGTACCACCAAACGGCGTTGTCCACCGGGCAAGCCCGGGCCCATCGCTTTCAAGAACGATGGCAACAGCCACGCGGTGCTCACCAAGGCGCTCTGTTGAAGGAACCGTCTGCGCCCCACGACGCGTCGGGGTGAAACAGTGGCCATGGCTAACACAGTTGGTATTCCGGTGAAGAGAGCACTTGCAGTACACGGTCGAACGCGGTTGCGTGGGCCGGTGACGAGATCGCGGCAAGCAAGGCGGGGGATGCGGGCAGTGCAAGCAGCGCTTCGCAAAGGGCATCGTTACTCACATCCGGTGGAAGGCTCATCACGAACTGTTCCTTGTCGGTGGTGGTGCGCAGCGCACGGCCCTTGCCATCGCGTTGTGGTTGGTCACCTTGTGCGTCCATCATCATGGCCGCGTCGAGGCCTTCGGGATCACTGCCATCGGGTTCCCATTCCAAGGCTCCGTTGTTCAGCAGAACGCTGGGCATGCGCAATCGAAGCAGCAGGCTGTTGCTGTCGATCCACGCGGTCCCCTCCGCCCAGCCGGCCACGCTGGGTGGGTAAAAGAGCACCTGGCCCAAGGCACGTTGCAGCGCGATCCCCTGGTCCGGTAATTCATACGCGATGTTGAAGAGGTGGTCCAGCCCGGCCAGCAATTCAATGGGGTTCTTGATGCGCGCACCCAGGTTCCGCTCCTGCGCGAAATGGTCGCTGGAGAACACATAGCGCATCAGGTCGCCGATAGCATAGCCGCTCTTGAAAAAGCGTTGGGCCATGGTTGCCACGAAGGCGTCGTCCACTTCAGGGTTCACGAACCACCGGTAGATCTTGCGGCTGATGAAAGCGGCCGTGCGCTCATCTTCCAACAAGAAGCCGAGAATGTCGTCGCCGTTCCAGCGACCGGTCCTCCCACGGAAGGTCTTTTCACTGAAGTCGTGCTGGTCGTCGTTGTGAACGAACTCGGCCGTGGCCATCTGGAAACCCCAACCGGTGAAAGCACGGGCGCCTTCCTTGATGTCCGCTTCCGTGTAATGCCCGCGCCCGAGGGTGAAAAGCTCCATCACCTCACGGGCAAAATTCTCGTTGGGCGCGCCTCTCCGGTTCTGTTGGTTGCTCAGGAATTCCAGCATGGCCGGTGCGTGGCTCACTGCGCGCAGCAGCTCGCCGAAGTTCCCCAGCGCATGCTCGCGCAGAACATTGTTCAATTGCTGGTCGCTGATACCCCAATGACTGCGGCAGGCGAAGTGGCCGTGCCAGAACAGCGTCATCTTCTCACGGAGGATGCCTTCATTCCCCGACAGTCGTTCCATCCACTCCACGTTCAGCTTGCCGGTGTTGCTGCGCTGCTCCCGCCGGAAGGCCCGTTGATCCTTCTCGCTCATGGCGCGGTACTGCTTCGCCGTGGCCACGCTCTGGGCGGTCTCCAGCGGTTTCCACGCATCACTACCCGCAAAAAGCTCATCCACTATCGCAGCGAACGACTGCTTCTCGCGCACAAGTAGGTCAGTTGGCGAAATGCCCATGGCCGCCCTGCCGAAGAGCAGCTTGACGCGTTGCCGATGATCCACTGACATGCTGGTGTAGTTGGGCCTGTGACCAAAGATGGGGCCGGTGGTTGCATGTGTTATGGCCCCGACCATCACAGACCCCGACATAGGGCATGCACGTCGGCGGCCTACCATTCCCTTCCGGATCCTACATTCGCGGCCGCGTTCGCCGGAGGGCGGACACCAGATCAGCAGACCATGGCCGAGACCAAGCAGGAGAAGGACCTCGATATCAGTGAGGTTTACAGCAAGAGCGAACTCTTCATCGAGAAGAACAAGAGACCGCTGACCATTGCAGCGGTGGTCCTGTTCCTTGGCGTGGCAGGTTTTGTCGCCTACCGGCAGTTCGTGGTAAGTCCCGCGATCAAGGAAGCCACCGAGAACATCTGGAAAGCGCAGTACTACTTCGAGATCGACAGCCTGGACCTGGCCATCAATGGCGATGGACTATGGATGGGCTTCGAAGCCATCGCCGATGAGTACGGCAATACACCCACAGGCGACCTGGCGCACAGCTACCTGGGGGCCATCTACATGAAGAAAGAAGAATGGCAGACCGCCATCGACCACTATGAGCAAGCGGATCTGGGCGACGATGTTCTGCGTGTGATGGCCGTTGGCAACATCGGCGATTGTTATGTGGAGCTGAACGAGAACGACAAAGCCGTGAGCCAGTTCGAGAAAGCAGCGGACATGGTGAAGAGCGACTTCACCACACCGATGTACCTGATGAAGGCCGGCATCCTTCACCAACAATCGGGGAACTGGAAAGCGGCGGCGAAAGCGTTCCGTCGCGTCGCCAACGATTTCCCCCAAAGCGCTGACGTGTCGCAGGCGAAGAAGTACGCTGCTCTTGCCGAGGCCATGGCGGGTTGACCAACCCTTGTGATGGGGCTACATTGCGCGCCCCACCATGGCAACCGCAACCAACAACCTCAGTCACTACGATCGGGCCAGCGTGCCCGATGCCAGCGCGATGCGCATCGGCATCGTGGTGAGTGAATGGAACCACGGGATCACCGCCAACCTTCTGGACGGCGCGCGCGCAACACTCCAGGAATGCGGTGTGAAACCGGAGAACATCACGGTGGAGAAAGCGCCCGGCAGTTTTGAACTGGCACTGGCCGCTCAGTTCCTGCTCGACACTTTGCGCATCGATGGTGTGATCTGCTTGGGCAGCATCGTACGCGGGGAGACCCCGCATTTCGATGTGATCTGCCAGAGCACGGCCAACGGCATCATGAGCTGCGGGCTGCGGAACAGCCGCCCGGTGATCTTCGGCGTACTTACGGACGACACCTTTGAGCAAGCCGAGGCGCGCAGCGGCGGCCAATTCGGCAACAAGGGCGTTGATGCGGCCATCGCCTGCATCAAAATGATCGCCTTGCGCAAGAAGATGCGCGAGCACAGCCGCTGATGGGTTTTGGTGGATGGCGCGGTTGAAAACAATGCCGCACCACCCAACACTGCGCCTGCTGGGTCCCCGTTACACTTGCACGGACCGCAACTAACCTCCACAGCGCAGCATGACGATACTCGTCACCAACAGCATAGCGGTAGCGGTGCAGTCGCGCTACGAACAGCGCCACAGCAACCCGTCCGAGGGCAAGTTCTTCTTCAGTTATCGCATCACCATCGCCAACCAAGGCCAGCGCACGGTGCGGTTGCTGCGCAGGCATTGGCACATCGTGGACAGCCTGGCGGCGCCGCGTGAGGTGCTCGGGCCGGGCGTGGTGGGCGAAACTCCCGTCCTCGCCCCGGGGGAAGAGTTCACCTACAGCAGCTACTGCGATCTGCAGAGCGCGGTGGGCCGCATGGAAGGCACCTATACGATGCGCGATGAGGAGGACCGCCACGAATTCACCGTGGTGATCCCGTCCTTCGACCTGTTGTATTCCTGGCTGGCGAACTGAGCCGCGCGCCTTTGCGTTGTCGCGCCGGCCTGCTGGCTGAACGATCCCGCGCGCCATCTTCGCCGGACCCATCCACCATCCGATGCTCGACCAGAAAGCCGACCTGCATAAGATCCTCCTGTCCCGCAACAAGGAATGGAGCGAACGGATGCACAAGGAGAACCCGGAGCTGTTCACCGAACTCGCCAAGCACCAGAACCCGTTCTTCCTGTGGATCGGTTGCAGCGATAGCCGCGTACCGCCCAACCAGATCACCGGCACCATGCCCGGCGACATGTTCATCCACCGCAACATCGCCAACATGGTGATCCACACGGATATGAACCTGCTGAGCGTGGTGGATTACGGGGTGAACGCGCTCGGGATCGATCACCTGATCGTGTGCGGGCACTATGGCTGCGGCGGCGTGAAGGCGGCCATGGGCCCGGAGTTCGGCGGGCCGGCCAGCAACTGGGTGCGCGAGATCCGGGATGTGGCGCGCTTCCACCATGAGGAATTGAGCGGCATTGCCGACGAGACGGCCCGCTTCGACCGGTTGGTGGAACTGAACGTTGCCGAGCAGGTGTTCGACCTGAGCCGTACTGCAGTGCTGCGCGATGCCTGGGCCAAGGGCCGCAAAGTGCAGGTGCATGGCTGGGTGTACAGCCTGAACGATGGCATCATCAAAGACCTGGGCGTCACCCGCACCAAGTACGAAGACGAGCAGGGTGCCGTCGGGGTGTATTGAGCGGGTACTTTCGGCCACTTTCCGATCCATGAGCAACGCTGTCTTCAGTCCCCCGACCCCCAAGAATGAACCGGTGCTCACTTATGCACCGGGCACGGCCGAACGCGCTTCATTACAAACCGAGTACGACCGCCGACTGAAAACCACCATCGATGCGCCGATGTGGATCGGCGGTAAAGCAGTGGAGACGAAGGACCAGCGGAAGATGAGCCCACCGCACAAGCACGCGCACAAGCTGGGCTTGGCGCACTTCGGCGACGCGAAACATGTGCGCGCCGCGATCGATGCAGCGCTGAAAGCGAAACGCGACTGGGAGAACATGCCGTTCGAAGAGCGCGCCGCGATCATGCTGAAAGCGGCCGACCTGATCAGCGGGCCTTACCGCGCGCACATCAATGCGGCCACCATGCTGGGCCAAGGCAAGAACTGTTACCAGGCGGAGATCGATTCCGCATGCGAGTATGCCGACTTCCTGCGCTTCAATGTGGCGTATGCCCAACAGATATATCGCGACCAGCCGATCAGCTCACCCGGCGTTTGGAACCGTCTTGAATACCGTGCCCTGGAAGGCTTCGTGTTCGCGTTGACACCCTTCAACTTCACGGCCATCGCGGGCAACCTGCCGAGCAGCTGCGCGCTGATGGGCAATACCGTTGTGTGGAAGTGTGCCGATGCCCAGTGTTACAGCGCACAGGTGCTGATGGAAGTGTTCAACGCGGCCGGACTTCCACCGGGGGTCATCAACCTGATCCATGTGGATGGTGCCACGGCCGGTGATGTGATCTTCAAGCACAAGGATTTCGCTGGGATCCATTTCACCGGTAGCACGAAGGTCTTCCGACACATCTGGCAGACCATCGGCAACAACCTGCCGCTCTATCGCAGTTATCCGCGCATCGTCGGGGAAACCGGGGGCAAGGATTTCATCATCGCACATGCGAGCGCCGATCCCAAGGTGGTGGCCACTGCCCTTTCACGCGGGGCGTTCGAATACCAGGGGCAGAAATGCAGTGCGGCCAGCCGGGCATACATCCCCGAGAACATCTGGCCACAGGTGAAAAAGGAACTGCTGGCCGACCTTGCCGACATGAAGATGGGCGACCCACGCGACTTCAAGAACTTCATCGGGGCTGTGATCGACGAGCGCGCCTTCGAGAAGATCGCGTCTTATGTCGATGGCCTGAAGAAGGACAAGAAGAACGTGCAGATCATCGCTGGTGGGAAGTACGACAAGAAGATCGGCTACTTCATCGAACCCACGGTGGCCGTGACGAAGGACCCGAAGAGCACCACCATGTGCGAAGAGATCTTCGGGCCGGTGCTGACCATTTACGTCTACAGTCCCAACCGCTGGATGGACACCTTGAAGTTGGTGGATGCGACCGGTGAATACGCGCTCACTGGCGCGGTGATCAGCAACGACCGCGAGAGCATTGTGCAGGCCACCAATGTCCTGCGCCACAGTGCGGGTAATTTCTACATCAACGACAAGTGCACCGGTGCGGTTGTGGGCCAGCAGCCCTTCGGTGGCGCGCGTGGCAGCGGCACCAACGACAAGGCCGGCAGCTACCTGAACCTCATCCGTTGGGTGAGTGCGCGCACGATCAAGGAGACTTTCGTACCCCCGACGGACCATCGCTATCCGTTCCTCGATTGACCCGCCGATCAGCCACGCTGCTTTCCCGATCCTCACCCATCGCATGAGCAAAGAGCACAACTACACCAACGGCGAGGTGACGATCGTTTGGAAGGCCCATCTGTGCATCCACAGCAAGAAGTGCTGGAAGGGTTTGCCGCAGGTGTTCAAACCGGGCCAAAAACCATGGATCACACCGGAGGGCACATCATCGGAAGCCATCGTCGCGCAAGTGTCCCAGTGCCCGAGCGGAGCATTGAGCATCAAAGGCGATGACCCAGCGGAGCATGATGTGGAGAGCACGTAGTGAAGTTCGTGCTCGCGGCCTGATCACTCGAACACCCGATCATTATCGCTGCGCCGGAACACGTTGCGGAACTTCTGCCATAGCTCCGACAGGTCGTTGAATTCCTCGCGGTAGGCCACGCCTGCACCTTGTGTGGTGGGCGCTTGGTCCACTTGGTTCAGGTTGCGATCGTTGCTCTGGCTGTAAACCTTCAGGCGCAGCTTGCCATCGCTGGTGATCAGATACTCCACCTGGAAATCGCCGATCAGTGTGTTGGCCTGTGCGGTGGCTGCGTTGCCGTACAACACGCCGACGTTGGTGCTGAGCAACAAGCGCTCGTTGAGCAGCGCGGTGCTAAGTGCAAGGGCCACCTCGTCCTGGGCGATGTTGGTGCCGGGCCGGTAGTTCACGCCCAGGTCGACATCGCTGCTGAGTTTGCTCAGCCAGTTGCTCACCTGGTTGCTGAGCAGCTCGCTCGCCGTGGTCCCGGCCACGTTGCCACCACTGGCGGTGCCCGTCTCGCCGAAGCTCTCCGGGGTATTGAACTTGTTGAGCACGATGAGGAAGAAAACCTGGCGGCTCAGTTCATCGGGATCAGCGAGTGCGCTGCGCACTTGTGTCTTCACGCCTTCGTCCACGGTGGGCAGCTCAATGCTATAGCTGATGTCCGGGTTCATCAACTTGTTCTCCAAGGTCATCACCACCTCCACCGGCACGCGCTTGCGGTAAGCGTCCTTGTTCTCGCGCATGATGTCGTACAGCGGCGCGCTCAAGCGGTACACCGCCTGCAGATCCAATTGGGCGTCGAAGGGATCGCCGAACCAGCTGATGCGACCGCCCGGCTTCAGCGCGAAACGCTTGTTCACGAGGTTACGCAGTGTGAAGAGGTAATCACCCGAGGTGGTCTCCAACCCGCCGGTCATCCGGAACTCGCCAGCCGGGCTCACGCTCATTTCCATGCTGCCCTTTGCCCGGGCACTGAGAATGTCACCCACCGTTGGATCGAAGATCAATTGGAACTGCGCATCGGGTGTCACTTCCACCTTCATGTCCAGCCCGATGCCGGTAAGGTCGATCTCCTCAGCGGCGGCGATGGCCGCACTGTCGCTGCTCACGAAGCGGATGAAGTCCACACCGCTGACTTCCGTACTACCACCGAGGGGGAATTTGATATCCGTGCCACGCTCTGTCTTCGCGTCCACCGTGATCCACAACTGGTCGAGGTATCCGCTGATGTTCACATCACCCGTGGCATAAGCCCTTCCGAAGTAGAGGTTGTTCTGGCTTTCCGTGGTGTTCATGCACAGCAGATGGTCCATGGCAATGCCCACGTCGAAGTTCCAATCGGAGAAGCCGTGATGGACCACGGTGCCGTTGGCGACACCGGTCTGTCCTTCCTCATCGGTGAGTTTCACCTGGTCGATGGTGAACATGGTGGGCAGCACATCCACGACGTGGGTGAAGCGATAGCTGGTGTTGAGATAGTCTATGCGGACACCGGCATCGGTCAATTGCAATCGTCCTTTCGGCCGAGGTTCCTTGATCGTCCCGGAAATGGCCACGTCCCCTGTCACCGATCCCTGGATATCGCTGATGCCGCCCTCCAGGAACGGGTTGATGAAGGCCAGGTCGAAGCGATCGAGAAGCACGTGCATGTCCAATTCTTCCGCACGGCCGGGTGCTATCGTACCGGTGAAGTTGAGGGCCGTGACTTCGCCCGTTTCCAGCGATCCCCTCACATCCACCTCACGCCGTGCATTGTTCCAGGATGCCGCGAAACGCACGTCGCCCACGTGCTTCTCGGCGATGGCCAGGCTGTCCACGCAGAGGTAACTGAGGAGGAAGGGGGAGCGGTACAGGTCGAACACGCGGCCATCGCCAGCCAGCTTGCCATGCAGTTCGGGTCCGCCGAGGAAGGGCGACAGGTTCTCCAACCGTACATCGTTCAACACGAATGCCATTGGCAACGAAGCGTCCTTGCTCAACTGGCCGTTCAAGAGGATCTCCTGTCCTTCGTTCACCAGCAACAATGAGTCGACGCGGACGGTGGAGCTATCGATGCGTAAGTGCGCGCTCTCGCTGTTCTTCCAACTGCCCCGGCCGAAGAACAGTTCGCTGGGCAACAGTTCCAGATCCACCGACCGTGGGCCTTCAACCACGCCCCGTACGTTCAATTCGCCATTGGTGCCGGTGCTGCTGGCATCCCAGTCGGCGGTCAGGTCCACTTCATCCTGGTAGGCCTTTCCGCTGATGCCTATACCACCGATCCACGTGCTGTCGCCCAACGATTGCCGCGCACTGCGCATGCTGAAGGCGAGCACGTCGAGCGTCTTGTCGAGGATCACCTGCACACTGTCGCCGCTGAAGGTGCTGTAACGCACCCGCGGCAAATACGCCGACAGGCCCAGATCGAAGTTGCGCGTGTTGAGGTAGCCGCTGAAGGTGCTGCCCGGCGCGACCTCCATATCCGGTGCCACCAGGCCGAGGATCTCTTCAGCCTCTTTCACACGCACTTCGAACGTGAAGTCCTGCGCAAGCTGTTTGTAGTTCACCTCGCGTTGCAAACTCGGGAACACGCTGTAGAAAACACTCTTCAACGCCGTGGGAAGCCGTGTGGGCAGGAAGGTGCCGAGCACCTCGGCATCGGCGAAAGTGCTGCGCAGTTCCAGCAAGGGTTGGCCGTTCCGGCGATCACTGCGCAATGTCACGTCGCCAAGATCATGGTCACCGTCCTCCAGGCAATAGCTGATGCCTTCAACGGCAATAAAGCCCTTGAGGCTATCGGGGGCGAACGTTCCATTGGCGCGCACCGTGGCGGAAGCCACGTTGTATTTCTCGGTAGGCAGCAGATCGAGCGCGCGCAGGTCGATGTGGGCGACGGTGCTGGTGAAGTCCACTTTCGGCCACTTGCCGCGCAGATCGGCAAGACCCGAGAACTCCAATTGGAGTTTGGGATCATTGATGCTTGCCGCCCCATTGAAGAGTTTCCGCTCCAGCCGGCCGTTCACAGTGATCGCCGTGATCGTTTGCCGATTGAAGGTGAAGGACGACACCGCTCCGTTGAGGTCGGCTTTCATTCCGCGCACATCCTTGCCACTGGCCTCCACCCGCAGGTCGCAGGTAATGGGCCCAACAATGCCATCGTCTATCAAACGGCCAATGTCGAAGGCGCTCGCCGCCAGCCGGCCGGTCGCGCTGAAGACGTTGGTAAGGGTATCGCGCTCGAACGAAAGCGCGGTGCCAAGTCCACCGATGTCGGTGTTGGTGCGACCCCGGGCCGTGAAGCTGTTGAGGAATCCCGTGAAGTTGCCATGGAAGTGGATATCGCCCAGCCGCTCGACTTCCACGGGCATCTCCAGCTTCCGGCCTTCAATGAAGGGTGGTTGTGGCAGGGTGGCCAGATCGGCCGCGTGGGTATGCAGTTCGTCCACGTCGATGACGATGAAGGTGCTGCGGATATTGGGCAGGCCGCTGAGTTCACCCTTGCCCTTGAAGTGGCTCCGGGCACCGAACCAGAGGTCGATGTTGTTGCCCTTCAGTTCCGAAACGGTCCCGCGGAAGTTGCCCTTCAAGCGCACGGGAAGGTCCACGCCGCGCAGGGCCGTGGCGAACCATGCGACATCGCCGAACTGCAGCAGCGAACTGTCCAGGTCCAGGTGCATGTACACGCTGTCGACGAATTGGTTGTATGCCTTCCAGTTCGGCGAGGTGAACACCAGTTGCCCGTTCACCGCGCTGCTCGGGGTGCGCAACCGCATGTCCTTCACCCTGATGCCACGGCCGCTCACTGTGGCGTGCCCGCTCAACCCGTCGAGCCGCAGCCCGCTCTTCTCGCTCATGTTCACCGTGCTGAGCAGCGCCACGATGCTGTCACCGGCCACGCTCAGGTCGGTGCCCACCACATTGGCATCAGGGATATCGATATGACTGAAGTCCACGCCATGGGGCAGCGGCTCATGGTTGCCGCTGTTGAAACTGAAGTGGAGGTCCTTCACATTGAAACTCCCACAGGTGATCGTCCAGGCGGCCGATGCGGTGGTATCCACTTCATCACTGGCCAGTTTGGCCAGCACCTGTTCGAGATTGCTCGTGCTGTCGCCCTTTACCGTATTCAGCCGGAACCGGGCATCCTCCAGTTCCAGGGAACGGGCCTTCACCTGGTGGGAACGCAGATGCACGCGCCAGGTGTTCACGCGCAGCACCCGGGCATTGAGCAACGTATCGCCCTTCAGATCCTCGATGTAGATACCGTAGAGCCGGATGTTGGTGAAGGGGCGGATCTCCACGCGGTCCACCCGTACGGTGGCGCCCAACGCCGCGGTAGCCTGCTCGCTGGCCCAATGGCCCAACCAGGTCTGTACAGCAGGCAGCAACAGCAGCAAACAGGCAATGAACACCAGTACCAACAGGAGGAGCAGAGTGCGGAACGCAAAGCGCAGGATGCGCTTGAGGATACGGGCCGCTTTTTTCACACCAATGCCGTTCGTCGCATGAAGACAAGAACCGGACCTTCGCGCCGCCTGTCCTCGGGCATCGCCAAAAGTAGCCGCCACCCTTTGCCCTCACCCGCGCCCATCATCATCCTCGGCATCGAGAGTTCCTGCGATGAAACCGCCGCCGCCGTGCTGGTGGACGGCGTAGTGCGCAGCAATGTGATCGCGGGTCAACCGGTACATGCGGCATGGGGTGGCGTGGTACCTGAACTGGCCAGCCGTGCGCACCAGGAGAACATTGTCCCCGTGGTGCACCGGGCCTTGCAGGAGGCTGGCGTGAAGAAGGAGGAGCTTTCGGCAGTGGCCTTCACGCAAGGACCCGGGTTGATCGGTGCCTTGCTGGTGGGTTCCTGCTTTGCACGCAGCATGGCCCAAGCCCTGGGTGTTCCTCTGCTGGCCGTTGATCACCTGCGCGCACACGCACTTGCACACTTCATCCGCGATGGTTCCGCGCGACCGGCACCGGCGTTCCCCTTCCTCAACCTCACCGTTAGCGGCGGCCACACCCAATTCGTGGTGGTGCGTTCAGCATTGGACATGGAGGTGATCGGCAGTACCGTGGACGACGCGGCCGGTGAAGCCTTCGACAAGGGCGCCAAGATGTTGGGCCTGCCTTACCCCGGAGGCCCGTTGGTGGACCAGCTTGCGCAGGTGGGTGATCCCACCCGGCATCCGTTGCCGCTGCCTTCGATGCCCGGACTGGACATGAGCTTCAGCGGTTTGAAGACGGCTTTCCTGAACCTCTTGCAGCGCGGAACGGCCAAGGACCCGGACTTCATGACGAAGGAACAAGCGCACCTCTGTGCCGCCTTACAGCATGCCATTGTACAAGTGCTTTTGAAGAAGACCGAACTCGCTGTGCAGCGCACAGGTATTACCCGTATCGCCATCAGCGGCGGTGTCTCAGCGAACAGTGGGCTGCGCAAGGAACTCAGTGCACTGGCCAACGCCCAGGGCTGGGAATTCTACGCTACGCCCCTCGCCTATTGCACGGACAATGGGGCCATGATCGCCATGGCCGGGCATTTCCTTTTCCAAGCCGGGCATTTTGCCGGTCTGGATGTGGTACCACGTGCGAGGTTCTGAGCGGAACGTACGATGGACCGCAGCGCCCTCTACTTTCGCCGCATGGCAATGAGGGGAACGATCGGGGTTGTCTTGCTCGTTATCGGGTCGCACGTACATGCACAGGATGCCGCGCAACTGATCGCGAGCGGCGATAGCCTGTTGGCGGCGGGCAAGCTGGCCAAGGCGGCGGAGAAATACGACAAGGCGTTGAAGTTGCAGCCCGATGCCCGCAGCTATGCGGCCCGCGCTGCTGTGTGGTACGTGATGGATCAACCGGACCGGATGTTGGAGGATCTGGAGAAGGCCTTGAAGCTGGACAGCATTTCGCCCGAGGCGAATTACCAGCGTGCCCTCTATGCCATGCGTGGACTGAGCTGGACCACGGCCGATATCCACGCCGATCGCGCGGTGCGCCACAGCAGCCATGAACCCTTGCGCTCGCAGGCGCTTATCGTACGCGGTGAAGCGCGTGCGGAAATGAAACGCAACAGTGCCGCCCTGAGCGATCTGGAGGAAGGCACCCGCCTCGTACCCAACGACGCCGGTGCGTTGCGTGTGCTGGCCCGCTTGTACGACCAGACCAAGCAGCATGAAAAGGCCTTGCGGATCCTGGATCACCTCTGCTTGTTGGAGCCCAAAGAGATGGGCCACTTGGTGAACAAGGGCTTTGAACTGGCGTTGCTCGGTCGCCACCCGGAAGCGCTCGAAGTGTATGCTGAAGCGGCAAAATTCGATCCCGATGAGCCCGTGCTCTTAAGTAACCGTGCGTACAGCCTGATGGAACTGGGCCGTGACGACGAGGCCTTGCGCGACGCCAAGCGAAGCCTGCACCACGAACCCGGTAATCCGTTCGCCCTGCGCACGCGCGGGCTGCTCTACCTGCGCCATCACGAGCACGAGAAAGGCTGCGAAGACCTGAACCTGAGCAGGACCATGGACCCCACACCCGAAGCTGACGCGCTGCTCATCGAGCATTGCGCGGGCGTGCCGAAGCGGTGACCTGTCGCGGCCTTCGGCCGAAGCCTATCTCACCACCACCCTCACCAAGGTCGTCGCATCATCCGGTGCGCTCACGCGTACCACGTAGATGCCCGGGGCCAGCACTTCGGCGATCCGTGTCTGCGCAGCCGTGATGCTGCGCTGTGCATCCACGGCCCTTCCCTGCGCATCGAACAGGTGCAACGTTCCGCCGATGGCGCCCGGTGCAGAGATCGTGAATGAGCCATCGTTCGGGTTCGGCCAAACCATGATGCCAGCGCTGGCCGCCTCTTCCAACCCTGCACTGCTCAGATCCTCCACCCAGAACTTGTCCAGCCCGGCTTCCACGATGTGGCCCACCGGTTCGTCGGCGGTACGCACGATCAAGCGCATGTTAGCGGTTGCTGGCAGGGAAGTCCAATCGCTCCACGTGATCTCCACCCATGAACCGTTGCCGGGGCTGCCCACGTCCACTTGGTCGATCTGCACCGTGTCGATGCCATTGGTCAAGGAGATGACCAGTTCGTCGTTCGGTGTCCCCATGCCGCCATCATTGAAGAACCAGCGCGCACAGTGCACCGCAGGCAGGAAGTAGCTGGACAGATCGAACGTCGGGCTGGTGAGGGCGGTGTATCCGTCGTCCACATCATCGTCACCTGCGTTCCCACCCGCATTGCCGGTGACGTAGGCGATATCACCGCAGTCGTTGGTCACATCAGCATCGCTGTTACTGGTGTTCCCATCGAAGTCGGTTCCATCCGGCTCGCCGCGTTCCCAAGCACCGGTGCTTGCATCACCTGCTTCGGTCCAATCGAAGTCGAATGTGAAGTCGTCGTACCAACCCACGGGTAGGTCAACGGTGATCACGCCGCTGTTCTGATCCAACTGCTGTACAGGCAGGCACACGGTAACATGACCCCAATGCCCTGCGGTCACCACGTAATCCCCGGCGAACATCGCGGGGATGGTGAAGCTCCCACCGGCATCGGTCGTGGCGGTATAAGTGTTGTCATCACTGCGCAACAGGACATCGGCCCCGGCGATAGCGGTATTCGTTGTTTCCTCCCGCACCTGTCCTTGCAGAGCGAAGGGGACAAGCGGAACAAGCTGTACGTCGAGCGTTGTCACTTGCCCGTTCACGAGTTGCACCCCGGTGACCGTTTGGTCCAGGTAACCCGGAGCGCTGAACGACACGTCATAGGCTCCAGCTTCGTGATAACCCGTGGCGTAGGTGCCGTCGATGATCGTACTGTCGTTGATGGTGGTCAACAGGATGCTCAAATGGGCATTGTTGATCGGAGCCGTGGTCTGTTGATCGGTAACGGTGCCCTCCAACCAACAGGCTTGCGTGAACGTGGGGCCAAGGATGAACAGCCCTTCCTCGATGTCGCTGGCCAGGATGTTGCCGCTGGGCAGATAGGGATACACGCCCCAACAGCCATTGAAGCCACCGCCGCCGAAATTGGGTGAAGTGTCGAAGTGGCCTACTTCAACCATGTTGTGCGGGTTGCTTACATCGTGGATCACCACACCGTAGGTGTAGTAGCTGGTCACCAGGTTATCGTGCAACCAATAGGTGTTGTGGGGTATGGCATCGCTGCCCGGATTGCTCTGTGTGCGATCCGCCTCCACAATGCTCAATGGGTCGCTGATGTCGTAGCTGCCGATGTAGGCATCATCGCGCTCGTCCGTGGTGAAGATGAAATCGCGCGTGTCATCGGTCCATACGTTGTGGGTGAAGGCACTGGGCGTGGTCTGGGTGGAGAGTTCGACCGGGACCTGCGGATCGGACACATCCACGATGCTGAAGAATCCCGCGTAGACGTGCGCTCCGTACAGGGTATCACCATACGCGTAGCAATCGTGCATATAGTAGTCGTCGAAGGTGCCCACTTGCACAGGGTCCATGGGATCCTGCGTGAGATCGTACATGATCACACCACCATTGCCCACATCGCTGCCGTTGAGGTACAAGCGGCCGATCGTCTCATCGATGAAGAGCGAGTGCATCGTCTGCCAGGGGAAGGTGTTGATCGTAACGTTCGGCAGCACGGTACTGCTTGGCAACGGTGACAGATCGATGATGCTCAATCCCCAGTTCGCCTCGGTGGTGATGTAGGCATAGTCGCCATAGGTCTTGATCTCGCGCCAGATGCTGGGCGGCCCTGGCATGAAGAAAACCTCCACCGGGTTGGCGGGATCGGTAACATCCACTATGCTCACACCGCCCGACAGCGGAGAGCCATCGCCGTTCACGCCGACGATGGCATACTCATTCCCGACCTCGTCGGCATAGCCCCACAGATTGCTCAGGTTGCTGCTGCGCAAGGCTTGGTAATCGACATGGCCCAACTGGTCGAGGTTGTAATTCTGGGCCATGGCACCCGTGATGCACAGGGCAAGAAGAAGGGAGGAGAACGAACGCATGGAGCAACAAGGTTTTTGAAGGCGGCCGAATGTAGTGCCACACCCGCAGGCAGACCCCGCCCCTCCTCTTGCCAGGAAAGGAAACACAGCGAACGGAACGACGCTCGTTCTACCTCACCATCAATCTGCCTACGACGGGCGAAGCATCCGGCCCGACCAACTGCAATACATAGTGCCCCGCCGGCAGTTCAAGTTGCACTGTGGAAGTCGCGCCCGCCAAGAGGAAACGCCCCACCGAACGCCCTTGCATGTCCACCACGGTCACCCACGACGGCGTTGGAACATCCGCCCGCACGTTGAATTGCCCGTCGTTCGGGTTCGGCCATAGTTGCAATTCCGGGCGCTCTTCCAACTCCACGACCGCATCGGCGACATCCTCCCGCACTTCGAAGGCGTCGAACGCACATTCGAGCACGTGATTCCCGATATCGAAGGGTTTGTGCGCGCGCACCACCCACTGCATATCCGCTGCGGGAGCAACCACATCAGCGATCCGCACGCTGTCGGCTGTCCAAAGGCTCATGGCAGCGTTGGGGTGGATGGACTTGACGATATGATCCACGCCACCGGTGCGCAGGAAGAAGGTGAGCGAATCGTCGACGGTACCGTTCAAAGACGCATCGAAGTACCAATACTGCCAAGCCACCAACGCGCTCGTGTAAGCAGTGGCATCGAACACGGGCGAAAGCAGCACCGTGGAGCCGCTTTGCACGTCGTTCAACCCGATATCGATGCCGTTGCCCGTGAGGAAGCACATGTCAGCGCAATCGTTCGGAACATCTTCTTCGGTCTGCAGTTGGAATCCTTGGATCTCCTGGCCGATCGGCTCAGCGCGTTCCCACATTCCTTCCACGGCACTGCCGCTCTCGGTCCAGCCGAGGTCAACCGCAAAATCGTCGTAATAGCCCGGCGCGACCAAGAGGTCGAGCGGCGCAGAGGTATCGTCTATCACGCCGACGTTGCTGCATGTTGAACGCCATCCCCAGGCCGCAGCAACGACATCGTAATCATCCTCGTACATGGCGGGCAGCGTGAAGTTGCCGGCGGCATCGGATTGTACCTCATAGTTGTATTGGTCGCTGTATAGGCGCACCTTGGCATCCGGTACACCGAGCGTGGTAACGGCATCGCTCACGGTGCCTGAGTAGGCGAACACCGGCAGCGATACCATTTGCGCATCCTGCAGGGTGATGACCCCGTTGGAGAGGACAACGCCCGGGATGGTCAGGTCGGCGTAGCCTGGGGCCTGCAGGAACAGATCATAGCTGCCCGCGGTGTGGTACCCGCTCGTGTAGGTACCGTCCACGTCCGTGGCATCGGCGATGCCCGTGCCCACGATCGACAGTTGCACTCCAGCGATCGGCAACGATGTGTTCAGATCGGTAACCGTACCCTCCAGCCAACATGCGCTTGTGTACGTAACGCCGAGGATGCGCAACCCGCCTTCGATATCGCTGATGAGCAGGTTGCCGCTGGGCAGGAAGGGATACACACCCCAAGCCCCGTTGAATCCGTTACCGGAGAACGGCGATGTATCGAAATGGCCGACCTCCACCAGGTTTTCCGGGCGGCTGGCATCGTACACCACGCAGCCGAAGGTGTAATAGCTGGTCACCAGGTAACCGTTCAACCAGTAGGTGTTGTGCGGGATCGCCCCGCTCCCACCATCGCTGCGGAGGCGGTCAAGTTCATTGATGGTGCTCAAGTCGCTGATGTCGTAGCTGCCCACATAGGCGTTGCTCACTTCATCGGTGGTGAACATGTGATCGCCACTTGCATCGAGCCAAACGTTGTGGCTGAAACTGTTCGGTGTGATCTGGCTTCCGAGTTGGACCGGGTTCTGCGGATCGCTCACGTCCACGATGGTGATGAAGCCGTCGTAAATGTGTGCGGCATACAACGTGTCGCCACGCGCGAAACTGTCATGGCAGTAATAGGGGTCGTATTCCCCGATCTCCACCGGGTTCATCGGGTCCTGTGTCAGGTCGTAGATGATGACCCCGCCGTTGCCACGGTTGGTGCCATGGATGTACAGCCGGCCCGCCGCTTCATCAATGAAGAGCGAGTGAGCGGAGATCCAGCCACTGCCGATGAAAACGTTCGTGGGAAGAACAGTGCTCTGCGGCAATGGCGACAGATCGACGATCAACAACCCGGCGGTGGCTTCGGTTGTTACGTAGGCGTAGTCCCCGTAAGTCTTGATCTCCCGCCAATCGCTGTTGGCGCTGTTGATGAACGCCACCTCCACGGGAACCGCTGGTGCAGTGACATCCACCACGGCCAAACCTCCGGTGTTGGCTTGGTTGGGATCGCCGTTCACGCCGATCAGCGCGTACTCGTTGCCGAGTTCATCGGCGTAGCCCCAAATGTTGCTGAGGTGGCTTTCGTGGGTGCTCTGGTAATCGATGTCGCCCAGCAGGGTCATGTTCACCTGGGCATTGGCTGCCAACGCGATGAACGGGGCAGAACAGAAGAGCGTACGGAGGTTCATGTTACGGTAGTTGCGCATTCAGTATCCAAGGATAAGGTGCCAAGGGCCATCGATGCCGGGGAATTGATGAACGGCAGCACGATGCCGAGGCGTGGCATTTGCTTCGTGCCGATCCTCCACCCACGTACTTTCGGACCGATCGCCAACACATGAAACGCATTCTCTGCCCCACTGACCTGAGCAGCACCGGTGATCACGCCGTCGACACGGCCATGGCGCTTGCGATGCGCACCAGCGTCCCCTTGGATCTGTTGCATGTTGTACGGCATGTGGACGAACGCCCCGAGGCAATGACCGATCTGGGGCAGATGGCCGCCGTGGTGCGCAGCAAAGGCGTTGTCTGCGATGGGCACGTGCGGGAGGGCGACATCTTCCACGCCATACCGGTGGCTGTGAGCGAAGGCGGATACGACATGATGGTGCTGGGCACGCACGGGCTGCGGAACCTGAAGCAACAGCTGCTCGGTTCGGATGTGCTGAAGCTGGCGCGGAAAGTCAAGGTGCCCAGCATCGTGGTGCAGGAACTGGTTGCAGCCAACGGCATGGAGCGTATCGTGATGCCCGTTGCAGGGCACAAGGATGTGCACGGTCTGTTGGATGCCGTCTGTGCGGTGGCCAAGGCCTTCGGCTCCGAGGTGCATGTGTTCCAGGCCATGCGGCCCATGGACCAGCCCAGCGCGCAGTTGCTCAACAACAAGCGCGATATGCTGTACCGGCTGGAAAGCGAAGGCATTGCGCATTTGGAAGCCAACGTGCCGCCCGAGAGTTTCTCCGTCGGCTACGCGAAGCACATCATCGGCTACGCCAAAAAGGTGGGCGCCGGGTTGATCGCCGTCATCGCCGACGCTTCACCGGACATGACGCACATCGCGGATGCGGAAAAGGAACGCCTGCTCTTCAACGATGCGCACATTCCCGTGCTTTGCGCGCGCGACGGGAGCCAGGTGAAGTAAGCCGTTCCCAGGCGGCACCTGCCTAGTCCAACCCCAACGTGATCTGCTTGCCGGGGCTCTTGCCGATCAGCGGATCATCGGGGTGGCGTTCAGGTTCCGGAGCAATGGCCGCTTGCTGACGCTTCAGCCGGGCCATCGGGCTTTCCTCCAGGTCTTCTTCCTCGGGTAGTTCCAAGTTCCCCACCTCATCATCGGTGATGAGCATCTGCTGGCGCTCTTCCAGTTCGGCTGTCATGGGAACGAAAACGGGATCGAGCAGTTCAAGCTCCTTCACCTTGAAGGGACTGAGCCTGTTACCGATGGCCTTCACCCCTTTCACACCGATGAATTTGGCCAGGTCCACCTGTTCGTCGCTCTTCTGGGCACTGCGCTGGTCGTAGCGCACGTGCATGCGCGGCGCATCAACGAGGCTGTGCAGGTCCAACCTGCTTTCCGGATGTTCGGTGATGAAGAGTACCGGGTCGCGGGCGGGTTCCACTTCGAAGCGCTTCACATGGTGCAGCTTCTTCTCACCATCGAAATAGACCGCGCTGATGATCTGGCCTTCGCGGTACTTCACCACGGTGAGGGCATCATCGGGGAAGTGGGTACTGAGCGCGTAGGGCAACAGCAGGTAATGTCCGCTCTTGGTGATGCACAACAGCTTCTCATCGCCAGCGAAACGGCCCAGGTAACGGCCGTGACCGGTGTCGTTCATGCGGCGCACCGTCTCATCATACCAGATGGGGATCGCACCGAGCGTGCTGCCTCCCACTTGCAATTGCGTGACCTTCTGCACCATGTGGCGCGTGAGCAGGTTGCCCTGGCTGCTGCGGCCCTTAACGGCAAGCTGAGCGAAGTCCACCTCGAACTTGTTCTTGCGCAGGTTGGCACGCGGGCGCAACAGGATCTGCACCGTTTCCGCACGGCCATCGGGGTGTGCGGTAAAGTAGATCACCTTGCTTCCCGGAGTGCCTTTGGTCAGGTCATACTCCTTGTCGCGGGTGATGCCCGTCACGGCGAAGCGCTTCATGTAGTAAGCGCCCTGGGTGCCATCCTGGTAGACCATGTGGTAGATGGTGCGCTCATCGCCCTTCTTCCACACGCCGATGTGCAGGAGATCCTTGCCCATGAATTTCTTGTCGGCCACCTTGGTCACCATCATGGTGCCATTGGCGCGGAACACGATGATGTCGTCGATCTCGCTGCATTCATCAACGAACTCGAAGTTGCGCAGACTCCACCCGGCGAATCCTTCAGCGCGGTCAACGTACAGCTTGCGGTTGGCCACCGCGACTTTCGTCGCCACGATCGTATCGAAGGTCCGCAGCTCGGTCTTGCGTTCGCGGCCAGCGCCATACTTCTTCTTCAGTTCCTTGAACCAATCGACGGCGTGCTCCACGATGTTCGCGAGCTTGTCCTTCACCACGGCGATCGCATCCTCCAGGCCCTTGATGTGGTCATCGGCCTTGAAGCTGTCGAACTTGCTGATGCGCTTGATCTTGATCTCGGTGAGCCGCACCACATCCTCATCGGTCACTTCGCGGCGCAAGTCCTTCACGTGCGGTTTCAGGCCCTTGTGGATCGTGGACATCACC
>JBATMK010000293.1:0-8342 GCA_049289815.1 Flavobacteriales bacterium | reverse complement strand
GGAGAACAGTACTGCTGCGCATCGGCGGATACGGCGGTAAGAAGGAGGATCGGAATGATGGCGTAGTGCTTGTTCATGTGTTTCCGTTATGTGGGTTGAAGATCGGATGATCGACGTTCAGGTACCGACAGCTGGTTTACCAAAGGAACTGTCCGCACGAACGATAGGCTACGGAAGTCCGCCATCGCGGATCACTCTTCCATGGCCATGTTGCGCGGAGACGATGGAACGCGATCCTGCCCAACCTTTGTCGCGATCGACCGTTGAACCCGCCGTCTTATCTCTGTCCATCAGAAATCCGTCCGATGAGCCCGACCAAAGCCCCCTACCTGAAGTGGCTGCACGAAGTTGAACTGAGCGATATCCCCACGGTGGGTGGCAAGAACGCCAGCCTGGGCGAGATGATCCAGAACCTCAGCAAACTCGGGGTGAAGGTTCCAGGCGGCTTCGTGGTCACCGTGGCGAGCTACGAGGCTTTCATCGCACACAACGTGCTCGATCAGAAGATCCGCGATATCGTGGCGGGGCTCGACGTCAACGACGTGGAGAACATCCGCCGCACCGGCCTCGCTGTGCGCACCTTGGTGAAGAACGGCAAGTTCCCCGAGGAGATCTGGAAGGGCATCCTGCAGCGTTATGATGAAATGAGCTTGCAATACGGACAGGAAGCCACGGACGTAGCTGTGCGCTCCAGCGCTACTGCCGAAGACCTGCCGGATGCATCCTTCGCCGGACAGCAGGAGACCTTCCTGAACATCCGCGGCCACCAGGACCTGATCAGCGCCGTGCGCAACTGCTTCGCATCGCTCTTCACCGATCGCGCCATCGTCTACCGCGAAAGTCTCGGCTATGACCACTTCCAGGTAGGTCTCAGCGTGGGTATCCAGAAGATGGTGCGCTCCGATCTGGGCAGCTCCGGCGTGGCTTTCTCCCTCGATACCGAAAGCGGTTTCAAGGATGTTGTGCTGATCAATGGCAGCTACGGCTTGGGTGAAATGGTGGTGCAAGGTGCTGTGAGCCCTGACGAATTCCTGGTGTTCAAGCCAACGCTGGCCGAAGGCTTCAGCAGCATCATCGAGAAGAAGCTGGGCAACAAGGACCGCAAGATGGTGTACGGTGTGGAGCCGGGGAAGCCCACTGTCACCATCCCCATCGAGCGCGCCATGCGCCACCGCTTCTGCATCAGCGATGAACAGGCGCTTGAGATATCGCGCAGCGTGGCAGCGATCGAGAAATACTACAGCGACAAGAAAGGGTACTGGTGCCCGATGGATGTGGAGTGGGCCGTTGATGGATTGACCAAGGAGCTGTTCATCGTGCAAGCACGACCAGAGACCATCCACAGCCGCAAAGCCACCGACCGCGTTGTGGAATACAAGATCAACAAGCCGACGGATACCAAAACCATCACCACGGGCATCGCCATCGGAGATCGCATCGGCAGTGGCAAGGTCCGCATCCTATTCAGCCTCGATGGACGCGGTGGCAGCACCGACGGCAAGGATTTCCAGCAGGGCGATGTGCTCGTTACCGACATGACCGATCCCGATTGGGAACCGATCATGAAGAAGGCCAGCGCCATCATCACCAACAAAGGTGGCAGGACGTGTCACGCCGCCATCGTGGCGCGTGAGATGGGCGTGCCCGCCATCGTAGGCTGCGGCAATGCCACCGACCTTCTGGATACCGGCATGGAAGTAACGGCCAGCTGTTGCGAGGGCGACACCGGCATCATCTACAGCGGCATCATCCCCTTCCACAAGGAGGAAACGCTGTTGGCCGATATGCCCGAGACGCGCACACCGATCATGCTCAACGTGGCCAGCCCCGACCTGGCCTTCAAGTTCGCACACCTGCCGAACGCCGGTGTAGGCCTCGCCCGTGAAGAGTTCATCATCAACAACTACATCCAGGCGCACCCGCTCGCGCTCTTGCAGCACAAGGAACTCGGCGATGTGGCCCTCAGCGGCAAGATCAGTTACCTGATCAATGGCTACGAGGATGAAGAGACCTTCTTCGTGAAGCGCCTCAGCTATGGCATCGCGAAGATCGCTGCGGCCTTCTACCCCAACAAGGTGATCGTTCGCTTCAGCGATTTCAAGAGCAACGAGTACAAGAACTTGCTTGGCGGCGAACATTTCGAACCCGAGGAGGAGAACCCCATGATCGGCTGGCGCGGCGCCAGTCGATACTACAGCGAAGCATACAAGGAGGCGTTCGGTCTGGAGTGCAAGGCCATCCGCCGCGTGCGTGAGAAGATGGGGCTGAAGAACGTGGTGGTGATGATCCCCTTCTGCCGCACGGTGGAAGAACTGAAAAAGGTGAAAGCCGTGATGGAGGAATATGGACTTGTGCGCGGAAAGGAAGGCTTGGAACTCTACCTCATGGCCGAAGTGCCAAGCAACATCATCCTGGCAGAGGAATTCGCGAAGTACATCGATGGCTTCTCCATCGGCAGCAACGACCTCACACAACTAACGCTCGGCCTGGACAGGGACAGTGCCTTGGTAGCGCACATCTACGACGAGCGGAACGAAGCGGTGAAAGGCATGCTGCGCATGCTCATCGCCAGCGCCAAGAAGACCAAGACCAAGGTGGGTATCTGCGGCCAGGGTCCCTCCGACTTCCCCGACTTTGCGCAGTTCCTCGTTGAACTCGGCATCGATTCCATCAGCGTAACACCCGACTCGCTGCTGAAGACCAAGCGCGCAATTGCGGAAGTGGAAAAGGCGATGGCGCGCGGCAACGGCGTGGAAGCAACGGCGTAGCTGCAACCACCGTTGATCACTCCACGTCGAGGCTCAGGATATCGATCGCTCCATCGTGCCGCTTGTTGTAGATCAGCGTGTGGCCATCGGCGGAAATGAAGGCCCGTCCATCCTCCTCCCCGATACCGGCATGGGTCAGCGTCTCATCCCCCGTACCATCCGGATGTATGCGGTGAATGCAGTGGTGCCCGCTGAGCATGGTGCTGTAATAGATCCATTTTCCATCGCGACTGAACATCGGCCAACCGTCGGTAATGGCCGGGGTGTTCGTGAGTTTCGCCGTGCCACCGGTGGACACATCCATCAGGGCGATGTCGTCCGTGCGTTCATCGTTGCGCAAGAAGACCATCTGCTTCATATCCGTGGAATAGCGGGCGCAGGTCTCTTCCATGGGGGAATCCGTGATGCGCAGCAATTCCTTGTTGGAGAGCGTTAGCCGGTACACATCAAGGGATCCATTGGCCCGGGTGCTATTGAACAGCAGGTACTGGCCATCCGGGCTGAAGTATGGATGGATGTCGCGCTCCGGGTCGTCCGTCATCCGCTCAAGTGCAGAGCCGTCCACCTTCATGCGGTAGATCTCCTCGTTGCCGTCGCGATCGCTCACGAAGGCGATCCACTCATTGTCCGCGCTCCAGTCAACGAAATTGTTGTTGAACGAGTCGTTGGTCACACGCGTCCGGGCTTCGGTAGCAATGTCCATGATGTACAACTGCCACTTGCCGGTACGATCGCTCTGGTAGAGGATGCGGTTGCCATCGGCGGAAAGCCGGGGGTATGCGTTCTCCACATGGTCTTCATGAAGGAGCACGGTCGGCATGCCCAACTCGGGCGGGGCTTCGGCCGCTGGCTGTTCCATAGCTCCTTCAGCCGGGGGAGGAACCGGGGCACACGCAGCCAAGAGGATGACGAGCCCACACGGTGTGAACATTCCCACAAAGGGAGAGAGGGTCCGCATGGGAGCGAAACTAGGTTCGGCGATCCGTGCCTGAACCAGCGGGCAGCGAACGGTTCGATATCGGATGAAAGAACACCCGTCGGTCCAAGTGCGTTCAGGTCGGTATGCGCCAGTGGGACGCAGGCCGAGCGATCCATCCGATCGCGATCTTGGCCGACCCAACCCCATTTCCATGTCACGCACCCTGATCACCGCTTGCGCCGCATTGCTGTTGTCCGCAACCATCAACGCCCAAACCATCGGCGACAACTACATCGAGCTCGTGGTGAGCGATACCGTGCCGGTGAAGCTCAAGAGCATTGCCTACGATATAACGGTCGTGGATGCCGAGGTGACCGAGGTCGCATACAACGACGGTGATGACTACGAGAAGTACCAACGGGATCTCAACGAACGCATGACCAAGGCGAACGATCGCTTGAAAAAGGACATTGCGGGCGCGGGCTATACCGTGGGTGAAGCACCGGTCCATTCCGACCCGTACACCATCAGTAGCTACGAGGAGCAGGGAGCGACCATCACCACGCGCGTGGTGCTGAAGAACGAAGTTGAACTGACGAAACTCGTTGGATGGCTACGCCAGCGTGGGAAAGTGGAAGGCCACGTGGCCGAGTGGAACTACGATGCGGAGCCCGGGGCCATGGAAGCGCTGATGGCCAACCTGTTCAAGAAAGCCGAATCGCAGGCCGGCAAATTGGCAATGCTGGGAGGCCGCAAGCTCGGCAAGCTCATCAGCGCGCATGATCCGCAGGACCGGGAGATGACCTTCAAGGATTTCATGAGCGCCATCGGCGACCGTGGTGGGGACGAGAACGCGATGCGCGAGATGCAATTGCGCCAACGCCAGATGGTGTTCCGCTTCGCGTTGACGGATTGACCCGGGTGCCCGTCGCGGGGGTGGGAACGGCGCATACCTTCACCCTCCGTGGATAAGTACGATCCCATTGATTGCAACTTCTACGACCGTTTGGAGGAAGCGGCCACGTTGAAGCAGCGCGTGCGGTTGTTCCTGGGAACGGAGGAACAGGCCGATGGCGTGATCGCCGATCTGGTGCAGCACGATGGCGCGGAATGGGTGCGCCTGGTGGATGGCCGTGAGATCCGGCTCGACCACGTGGAAGGCATCACCCTGCTGGTGCAGAACGCCTGAGGCCGCGCCGCTACCTTGGCCGCCCCGACCGGTCGGGTTGGAACACATGAGCACAGAACGAACCGTGGTCGTGGATCATGACCGCTTGCAGCGCAAGCTTACCCGCATCGCACATCAGCTCCACGAAGAACACCATGCGGAAAAGGGCATCGTCCTGATCGGCATCGCCCCGCGGGGTAACCAATTGGCCGAGCGGCTCGCGCAGTTGCTCAAGGTCATCTCACCACTGGTCGTGGAAGTCATGGAAGTGACCCTCGACAAGAACGACCCGATGAACAAACCGTTCCACCTGAGCGGTGATGAAGGCAAACTGAAGAACGCCACCGTTGTGCTGGTGGACGATGTGCTCGAAAGCGGACGCACCTTGATGCATGCGGCTGCGCACTTGGTGAAGCACCCGCTGAAGCGTCTCAACACCGTGGTGCTGGTGGATCGCCGTCATCGCACCTTCCCTATCCGGGCCGATATCGTGGGCCTCACACTCAGCACCACGTTGCAGGAGCGCATCCAGGTGGAATTGGGAAAGAAGGACGGTGTCTACTTGACCTGAGCCGCCAACGCGGCGGCGATCCTGGCCGCGACCGCGGAAGCCTGTCCACTGCCATCGACCTTGATTTGCGCCAGCGCATAACCTGAGCTCCGTTCAGCAAGCAATGCGACAACGCGCTCTTCGAGCGCTACGCCCTTCAAGCCCATCAGCAACGGCCGATCGCCGCCGCTGCGCACGATCCGTGGCATCAGTTCATCCATCGCCACATCGAGGTGTACTACCGTGCCGACCGAGCGCATCCGTTGCATGTTGTCAAAGGCCATTGCTGTTCCGCCTCCGGTGCTGATCACCGCATCACGCACATCCAACAGGCCCAACAGGACTTCTCGTTCCAGATCCCTGAACGCAGCTTCACCCTGGCGGGCGAAGTACACCTGCAACGGCCCCACTTGTTCCTCGATCCTCCGGTCCAGGTCGATATGGCGGCTCCCCAGTAGCTGCGCAAGCTCCCGCCCGACGCGCGTCTTGCCACTGCACATGAAACCGACAAGGAAGATGGGTGTCCGGGGCATCCAGCGTGTCCCGATCCATCGGGGACACCAATGTTAGCACGCACAAGCATCTTTGCCCACCTCTCCACGCCCCCGATAGAGCGGGATGATGCACATGCAACTGAAAGAAACCACCGATGCCCGCACGCTCAGCGACTGGATGCGACTGCCCTGGTCCATCTATGCCAACGACAAGAACTGGATACCCCATTTGCGGCAGGATGTTGAGAAGGTCTTCGACCCGGAGAAGAACAAACTGTTGAAGCCGGACAAGGACACCGGCAAGAAAGGGGAAGCGGTCCGGTGGGTGCTTTACAACGGTGCCGGAAAGGCGATCGGCCGGATCGCGGCTTTCATCAACCCGAAGACGGCGTACACGGAGAAACAGCCTACCGGGGGCATGGGCTTCTTCGAATGCATCGACGACCAACAAGCGGCGAACACCCTGCTCGACGCTGCGCGCGAATGGTTGAAGACCCGGGGCATGGAGGCCATGGACGGCCCGGTGAACTTCGGCGACAAGAACCAGTTCTGGGGATTGCTCACGGACAACTTCGTGGATCCCCCTGTGTACGGGAACAACTACAACCCGCCCTACTACAAACAGCTCCTGGAGAACTATGGCTTCCGGAAGTACTTCGGCCAGCTCTTCTACAAGCGCAGTGTGGAGGTACGAGCGCAACCCATTTTCCACCGCAAGTACAACCAGTTGATGCGCGACCCGGACTTCAGGGTGCGCGATGTGAGCGGGCTCAGCGTGGAAAGGATCGCCGACGATTTCCGCACCGTGTACAACGCGGCCTGGGTGGACCACGAGAACCACAAGCCCATGGAAGCCTCCACAGCTTTGAAGATCGTGAAGGCCATGAAGCCCGTGATGGATCCGCGGATCGTGCTTTTCATCGACCACAAGAACGTGCCCGTTGCCTTCTACATCAGCCTGCCGGAGCTGAACGAGATCTTCAAGTACGTCAACGGCAACCTCAATTGGTTGGGCAAATTGAAGTTCCTCTACCACAAGTGGCGCGGCACGGTGAAAACGATGACCGGCGTGGTGTTCGGCGTGGCCAAGGAGTGGCAAGGCAAAGGGCTTGAAGGCGCGCTGATCGTGTTCGCCGAACTACAGGTGGTGGACAAGGGGATCTACCGGGACACCATCCTCACCTGGATCGGCGACTTCAACCCACGCATGCTGAAAGTGTGCGAGAACCTGAGTGCCGTGAACTATCGCAGCATGACCACTTACCGCTATCTCTTCGACAGGTCCAAACCCTTCGAACGCTACCCGATCATCCAGAAAAAGGACTGACTTCGCCGGTTGGATCGCGCTTCTATATTTGCGCCCCCGTTCCAAGGAACGGGCATTCGGGGATCCTGTAGCTCAGCTGGTAGAGCACGACACTTTTAATGTCGGGGTCCTGGGTTCGAGCCCCAGCGGGATCACGGAAGCCTCGGCGAAAGCCGGGGCTTTTTCGTTGGCGCCGGACGGCGATCAGCCTTGTTGTTCCTCGTCGTACCGGCCCGTGGTTCAGAAATACCCCCTTATTGGTATTTCAGGTGCCTTGGGACCGGGATACGTTTGTCCCGTGGTAGAATACCCTGAACGATGACCACCAAGGACCAGCACCGAACCATGAGCACCCCGACCACCCACAACGCATGGATGGTGGATTACTTCCACGCCCTGCTTGCCATGCAAGAGGAAGTGGAAGGTGACCGTCCCGAAAGTGACGATCTGGATGCCGACCACCCGCTGAAATTGGCCAAGGCACGCACCGAAATACTGCAGCGCCAGCAGCGCGCCAAGTCGCACGGCCGCCCGCAGCAGAAAGGCTCCTGACCTGTCGAGCAGGGTGCATTGAAGCGCGCCTCTATATTTGCCGCCCTTCCGGAATTGTCATCCAGAGCCCGCTGAAGGATGGCGTATGAACACCTGCCCAGGTGGTGAAATTGGTAGACACGCACGCTTGAGGGGCGTGTGGCCGTAAGGCTATGCTGGTTCGAGTCCAGTCCTGGGCACTGAAGCCTCCGCCGAGCGGGGGCTTCATGCTTTGTGGATGGACGTGTAGAGAAGGCTGTTCAGATCGCCCTACACGACCTCACTGGCCCGTGGCGATGCGGTTAGCTTTCATTTCTCAACCGACACCCCATGAGATCATCAAGACATCTTTTGACCGCCACCTTGACTTGCCTTGGTTTGCAGTTGCTGGCTCAACGGGTGGTACCAATAGGGACTGGCATTGTTGGTCCAAGTGTGGACGCGATGCTCGTATACAACGGACAGTTGATCGTCGGAGGGTTCTACCAGGAATTCAACGGTGATGGTGACAATAATCTTCAGGGGTGGGATGGGGGCAGCCACGACCTTCTGGGTGATGCGTTCGATCAGAGCGGAGAACGGGTTGAAGCGCTCGCGATCTTGAAT
>JBATMK010000292.1:0-1520 GCA_049289815.1 Flavobacteriales bacterium | reverse complement strand
TGAATGTCGATCCCGGCGATCTTCTGATCGTCTGATCTTCTGATCATCCTCCCGCCTTCTTCGCCTTGTACCCTTTCTCCGTAAGATAGGCCAGCACCTTGTCGCGGTGATCGCCCTGCAACAGGATCAACCCATCCTTGGTATTCCCACCCACGCCGCACTTCGCTTTCAGTGCGCGGCCCAGATCATCCAGGTCCGCCTCTTTGCCGATGAACCCTACGACGCGCGTCACCAGTTTGTCGCCGCGCATCCGGTCCAGGTGGATGCGCAGGTCCTGTTGATTGGCCGCCAGCGTACCGCTCGACTTCGGACCTGAGGAGTAAACGATGCTACCGAAGGACTGCTTCTTCATGAATGCAAAGGTTGGATGCCAAGGCGACAAACAAAACAGAGTCGCCCCTCTCCTTGGGAGAGGGGCCGGGGGTGAGGTCACTTCCACCACGTGATCAACGGCCGTGTCATCTCCAGCCCGAAGCGTCGCGCATCCTCCAACTTGAACGGCCCGTGCATCTTCAAGTACAGGTCGAAGGTGATCGGCCCTTCCTGGTCGGCTTTGAAGTTGGTGTGCCAGTAGTTGTTGAGGGCGTAGAGGTAGATGGTACTGCTGCTCTTGGGCTCGGTCTTCCAAGCCTTGTACAGTTCCGGGTTCGAACCGCGGCCGGGATTCACCTTGCGCTCGTCCACCATCTCGCCCACTTCCCAGATGGCGCCTTGCGGGCACACGATGGTGACGCCCATGCTGTCGTTGCTCACGTCGATCCAGCGCTGGGCGCAGAAGAAGTCGTTGTTGCTGCCGGGAATGCGGCCGCTCTCAGGTGTAACACAGGTATCGCTGATGCCGATGCGGACGGTGGCGTTGGGGATGTTGAAGGGGAGGACCATGTGTGTGGAGTGCCCGACGCGGACGCTGTCCTTGAGAAGGAGGTAGGTGAGATGCTCTAGACCGCTCTTTGTATCCTTTCCAATTGAGCCTGCTACCGGGAGACTTCGAGTTTCACTGGGATCAAGTCCATCGACACGAAGCCACAAGCCTAAATGCTCAAGGGTGTCGAGTACGAGCGACCGCCATCTCCGTTCGGTTGGATCCGCGCCAATGCTCTTCTCGATTGTTCGAACATAGAACCACGCACTATCCGTGAACGCCTTCTTCACCCGCCACTGGTCGGTGGTGAAGTGCGCATCCGGATCGCTGATGCTGCACCACGCACCCCAAGTGTGCTCGTGCCACATTACGATGCTGCGCTTTGCGCGGTAGAGCATGTGCGGGTCGATGGGCTTGCCGAGGATCTTTGCCGCGTCGATCAAGTTGGAAAGTCGCGCACTGAGCACGCGAACATCCCCTTCCTCCTTCGCCGTGCTGTACGCGCCATCCTCCCAATAGGGCGTGAAGTCGCCGCTCCAAGTGGGGATCTGCTTGCCGTACTTCGTTTCGAACTGCTGCATCATCTCGCCCGCATTCGCGATGATCAAGCGCGGTGAAGCGTACTTCTCATTCCAGTCGCGTACGAAGTCGCTGAGCG
>JBATMK010000291.1:0-8171 GCA_049289815.1 Flavobacteriales bacterium | reverse complement strand
AACGATGCACAGCATCCTCCCCTTCCTGCTGGCCATGGTGGCGGCCATCGTGCTGCTGGAGCTGCTGGCCAGCAAGCTGAAGGTGGCCTATCCGATCCTGCTGGTGGTGGCCGGTCTGGTGCTGGGCTTCGTTCCCGGCCTGCCGCGCGTGCATGTGCAGCCCGATCTGATCTTCTTCATCTTCCTGCCTCCCCTGCTGTTCGAGGCCGCGTGGTCGATCTCGTTCAAGGAGATGCGCAGGTGGTGGCGCATCATCGGCAGCTTCGCCTTCCTGGTGGTCTTCTTCACGGCGCTGTCGGTAGCGGTGGTGACCAACCACTTCATACCGGGCTTCACACTGGCATTGGGCTTTTTGCTCGGAGGTATCGTAAGCCCGCCCGACGCGGTGAGCACGGGCGCCATCATGCAATTCGTCCGCATCCCGAAATCGATGGCGGCCATCCTCGAGGGCGAGAGCTTGCTCAACGATGCGTCCTCGCTCATCATCTTCCGCTTCGCCCTCGTCACCGTGGGTACGGGCCAGTTCATCTGGCAGGAGGCTGCGCTCGATTTCACGTGGATGGTGTGCGGCGGCGCAGGCATCGGACTGCTGCTCGGCTGGATCTTCGTGAAGGCGCACAAGCTGTTGCCCACCGATGCGCCTTCTGACATCGCCTTCACCATCATTGAACCCTACTTCATGTACTGGACCGCTGAGCAGTTGGGCGGCTCGGGCGTGCTGGCCGTGGTGAGCGGCGGCCTCTTCATGGCGAACCGGCGTTTGCTCTTCCTCAACAGCACCAGCCGCGTGCGTGGCTACAGCGTGTGGGAGAGCTTCGTATTCATCCTCAACGGCCTCGTGTTTTTGCTCATCGGCCTGCAGTTGCCCGAGATCGTGGACGGCCTGCGGGCCGATGGCATTCCCTTGGGCAGCGCGATCGGTTACGGCCTGCTGGTGACAGCTGTGTTGGTCCTGGCGCGCATCATCAGTTCATACACTGCCTTGGTATCCACCTTCATCTTCCGCCCCAGCGTGGCGCCGCGCGGGCGCAGTCCCAAGCAAACGTGGTTGCTGCCGCTGTTGTTGGGTTGGACGGGCATGCGCGGCGTGGTGTCGCTGGCGGCCGCACTGGCGATACCGGTCACACTTTCCAACGGCACGGTATTCCCGCACCGCAGCCTCATCCTCTTCATCACCTTCGTGGTGATCCTGCTCACGCTGGTGGTGCAGGGACTCACGCTGCCCGTGCTCATCCGCCGCAGCGGCCTGTTCAATATCGTGGAGCGGCAGGACAGCGAGGAGGACGTACAGCTCCGCATCCGCCAGGGGTTGCGCAAGCACACGCTCGGCTACCTGAAGGAAAATGTGGACGGCCAACGACCGGAGCACGCAGGGCTGCGACTGTTCATGGCGCATTGGGAAGGCAAGACCGACACGGGTCCCCTCGACCCGAAGAACGATCACACGCGGGAGGTGGTCCTGGCCATGCTCGAGAGCCAGCGGCAGCACTTGGTGGAGGTGAACCGCGATCCGGCCATCGACGAAGAGATCATCCGACAGGAACTCTACCTCATCGACCTGGAGGAAGAACGGTTGCGGATGAAGTTCTAGTTGCCTCGCGATCGCCCATGGAGCCACGAAGCCAATGCCGACCTTGGTCAGCGATGAGATCCCCGCTCCTTCTCCTGATGCCGCTGCTGCTGTTGGGTTGCGGACATGCGGGGACCGACAGCACGGGTCGGGAGCAGGATACAGTGTTCGTGTCCGCACCGTCGGCCGCGCCGGACACGATGCTCGGAAAGCAGGTCGGCGGCGACCGGCAGATCACCGGGATCCTTCGTCGCATCTTCCAGGACAGCAAGGGGCATTTCTGGTTCGGCTCCAACAGCGAAGGCATATACCGTTACGACGGCAACACCCTCACATGGTTCTCCCGGGCTGATGGGATCAGCGGATCCCAGGTGACCGGCATACTGGAGGACCGGAAAGGCGACATCTGGTTCTCGACCAATGGAGGTGTGACGCGATATGATGGGAGCGCGTTCATGAATTTCACGGACAAGGATGGCCTGAGCAGTGATCAGGTGTGGTGCATCTTCCTGGCGCGCGATGGCACCATCTGGGCAGGCACCAATGCAGGACTTTGCCGGTTCGATGGGACCGTCCCCGACACGTCGGGACGAGGACACTTCACGCCCATCGATTTACCAGCGATCGATGCTGAAGCAATGGATTTGGGCATCCCCATCACGATCTGGTGCATTGCGCAGGACCGGAACGGGGATCTATGGTTGGGTACCGACGTTGGTATTTGCGTCCATGACGAGCGTTCATTCCACTGGCTCACCATGAGCGATGGCATTGTGGACAAGAACGTCACGTGCATCCTGGTGGACCGCAACGACAAGGTCTGGTTCGGCTCGTTCGGCGCGGGCTTGTGCCGTTACGACCCCTCGGCTGCGCTCAGCGAAGGTGGCCGATCGTTCACCCGGTTCACTGCCCCCGACGACATCGGCGACAATGAGGTCTGGGCCATCCGTGAGGATAGGCAGGGGAATATCTGGTGCAGTTCCGAGGGCCATGCTGTTTATCGGTACGACGGAAAGTCCCTCCGGAATCTCAGCGAGAAGGAGGGTCTTGGCGTGCTCGCCGTGCAGAGCATCTTTGAAGACCGTGAAGGCAGGCTCTGGTTCGGGGGAGCAGGCGGGCTCTATCGTTACGAGGGGAACAGCTTCGTGAACGTGAAACGCAATGGACCGTGGTGAAGGATCCATACGACCACCTCGCTAACGTCCGCTCACTCCCGCACGAAAGTCATCCATGCCAGATGGCCGTTCCGCACACAGCGCAGGATGTACAGCCCCGGTTCCAACGACCGCACATCCACGGTGCCGCTGTGTAAAGTGCCCGTGAGTGCGACATGTCCTGCGGCATCGAGCACAGTGAATGTGGAGTTCGCAAAGGCAGGTTCCACAACACTCAGCCGACCGGCAGTCGGGTTCGGATAAAGCATCTCACGCGTCCGCTCAGAAGCAGTGACTTCCGTAGCGATCACGGGTGCGTGCAACTTGGCCAACAACACATTGCCGATGGAACCGGGCACGGCCTGCACCACGGGGATCGTACCGCACAGCGCGTTGCCGTTGCTGAAGTAGCCCGAGAGGTAGACATCGCCGCTGTCGTTGGCCGCTATGCCTTGGCATACCACCCAGCCGCCTTCCACCTGCGCGGTCCATTGCGCTGCACCCGTTGCATCGTAAGCCGCCACATACGTGTTGTGCATGCCGGCGTTGAGCAGCGTGTCGTCGTCGATGATGATGGCGTCGGATCGGAAGCTGCCTGCTATGAAACTGTTGCCCAGATCGTCGCAGCTCACATCCCAGATCCACGTGGTATCCGACAGCACGCGCGCCCATTCAACAGTACCCGCCGTGTCGTAACGTGCAATGAAGGAGGACGAGATGCCGGGATCGTTCACTTGCAGCCCATCGAAATGCACAAGTGGACTTTCCGTGGTGCCCACCGCGTAGATGTGCCCTGTGCCATCGGCCGTGATGTCCTTGATCTCTTCATCGGCAATGCCCGCGATGTTCTTGGCCCAGAGCGCATCGCCGTCAGGTGTGAACTTGAAGAGGTAGCCGTCGTAGCCGCTGGCTGTTGCCGTGGCCACGCCGTCGTACGTGAGCGGTGAATTGAAGAACCAACCGCTGAGGTAGGCGTTGCCCGCAGGATCGACGGCCACGCTCGTGCTCTGGTGGCTGCATGTGCCATAACAACCGCGCACCCACAGGGCAGTGCCCATCGGGTCCAACTTCACCAGGAAGGATTGGTTGGGGCCCGGATTGCTGAGCGTTACACCGCCGATGATCAGATCGTCGCTGCTGGAATAGCCGGTGAACAGCACGTTGCCATCGGCATCGGTGCATACATCGGTCACGAATTCGGGAGCGGTGCCGAGCATGCCGCCTGCCGAAAGGCCCCACAGTGCATCGCCGTCGGCGTCGTACTTCACCACGAAGAGGTCGTTGTCCACTGAACTGCCGTTGAGCGGGACCGTGCCGAAGCCGATCTGGTCTCCTTGGAAATAGCCGCCGATCACCACGTTGCCGCTGTCGTCTGCGGCCACGCACAAACCTTCGCCGCTGGTGTAACCACCCGGTTGGCGCACCCACAGCAATTCGCCTTGCGGATCGTACTTGGCCAGGAAGATGCGTTCGGTGTTCGGCGGCAGCGCGTGCACCAAGGTGCTATCGCCGAATGTGATCGTGGGGCTGCTGTAGTATCCCGTCTGGTACACATTGCCCAGCGGGTCCACCGCCACCTTGAGACCGGATGCGTTCATCGTGCCGCCCGCACCCAAGGCCCAGTCCCATGAGGGTGCTTGAGCGAGCATGAAAGTCGTGGCAAAAAGCAGGCTTGTCGTCAGGAAGAGCTTCATGGGCGCCAAAGATGATGGATGGGTCGCTCTCTCCCGATCTTCGCTGGCATGAAGTCCAACGCCGCCTTCCCGTTGCTGTCGGTCATCCTGTTTTTCGGTTGCGCTCCTCCACATCCGCAAGAGTCAACCATCGATGTCGTGCCCGCGGAGAGCACTGCGCCGAGCGAGGACAGCACGGTTGCACCGTTGATCCCCATGCGCTATCAGCAGGCGTGGTTCCTTCCGCCGATCTCGCGCTGGGAGCGTTATTGGCAACAGCAGTATGCCGCTGACAGCACCGGCGATCTCAGCATGCGCACCGCCGATCTCGATGGTGATGGCAGCAGCGATCACGTCCTCTTCCTCTGCAGCACGGACACTGCGGAACGCGATAGCGCGTATGTTGTGCTGGTGACGTTCGGCAACGGGCGCGACACGCTCTTGGTAAGCTATCCATGGGCCGAAGCGCAGGGCGGAATCGGTATGGGGCTCGCGTTGCATCCGCCCGGAACCTTGGAGCATCTGGGTGGTGAAGAAGGGGAAGCAGAGATCGCATCGCCGGTGCTGTTGACGCAGCCTGCCGTTACGGTGCTCTTCTTCGAGAAAGCCGCCATCACCTGGTTCTGGCGCGATGGCTCCTTCCACCAAGTGTGGACCGGCGACTGAGTTGTAATGACACAGCCCCGGAGTGTCCGAACAGGACACTCCGGGGCTGCGATCAGAGCGTGCGATGCCGGTCTTACTGTCCCGAGTACAATTTGCCGGTGGATACGGCACCGTCCGCGCCGGTCAACTGGTAGAAGTAGACGCCTGCGGGAAGGGCTGCCGTATCAAGGGTGGTTTGCGGCTGGCTGATGACGGTGTTCATGACCTCCTTACCCTGCTTGTTGTACAGCAGGAAACGATGCTCTCCCACCAAAGTCCCGGGTGCTGCAATGGTGAGGGACTTGACGAACGGATTGGGGAAGAAGGTGAAGGAGAGCGACTGGACCAGTGGCGTGATCACCGGTACGGCTTCGCATTCCATGCCGATGGAAATGGCCGTGGTCTCGAGCGGACCCGCCATGATCGCCACCCGTCCATCGACCGAAGCGCCGGCGCGGATCTGCGACACCGTGCCGTTGTTGCCGATCGCTGTACCCCGGAACATGCAGGAGTCGCTCAGCTTCAGATCGCCCTCCACTTGCCAGAACACATTGCTCGAGCGGGCGCCGTTGCGCAGTGCCACACAGGAATGGGCCATCGCGGAGAACGTACCATTCACCTTGATGACGAACACGGCCTTGGGGTTCCCCTTGGCATCAAGGTAAAGCGTATCGGTGAAGACCGTGGGGCCGTTCAGCACGTACGTATGCGGGGTCAGCACCAGCTTGTTCCCCAATTCGTCGGGATACAAGAGTTCGATGTCCTCCGAAAGTCCGTTCAAGTGGGCATACGCATCGGCCAGATCGGCTGCGCACTGCGCCGTGGATACATCGGGTATGGAGTGGATCACTCCATTGACATGGCCCGGGTTGAACCCGGTCGTCACGTCATTGTCCGATCCGATGTCGTTCTTCACCCAAGAGCTGCCGCTGTTGGTTATGGGTCCGTCCGCCGAGAACAAGCTATAGCACGACATGGCACCCAACGATGGGGCGGCCGGGCCTTCGAGCGGGATCCCGCAATAGATCGGTAGATGAACGTGCGCACCGTTCAAGCTGATGGCACCCGTTGTGGACAAGGCGCGGCCTTCCAACGTGTCGTTGACGGCCATGTTGATGGCTGCGTTGTTCGCGATGATGGTACCCTTCATATGGGTGCCCGTGGCCATGCTCACCAAGCCGTCGACGCTCCAGAACACCACGCACGGTTCAGCAGCGTTGATCAACTGCACACGCGAGCCGGCCGTGGTGGAGAAGGCACCATCGATCTGGAAGATGAAGACGGCCTCCTCATCCCCTCCAGCATCCAGTATCAGGTCGTGGTCGAGGGTGGCCGCAGCTGAAATGGAATAAACGCCGGGTGTGAGTATCTGGCCGTTCCCCAAGAGCGGTGCGATCGTGGAGGTGGGCGTCATGCCGTCCAACGCGTTGTACGCCGCCAGCACATCGGCCGACGTTTGCAGGGTCATGTCGTCGTTGTTGTGCATCACGCCGTTCACGTTCCCGAAACCCGTGATCGCACCTGTGTTGGTGCCCACGTTGCCGGTGATCCGTGATGCACCGGTATTGCTCACAGCACCAACGCTGGTGAACAGCGCGAAATCGGCCGCCGTGCCCAGTGATGGGGCCTGGCCGAACGCTTCGGGTGGAAGAGTCAGGCATGCCAAGGCAATGACGACAAGGGTATTGTTTCTCATGTGGGACCGGATAAGTGGGAGGAACGAGGACTGAGGAGGCCGCGATACGTTGAACGCTGCGGAAGGTTCCGCTCGCGCGACCTCAGCTTGGAACTTCCCCGGACCACTTCGCCCTATACTGCTTATCCAGCGCGATCACCAGAACACCGAGCAACCCCAGTGCAACGAAGCCACCCACCCCTACCGGCGATGCCACCAGCGGATGACCGCCCCACGCGAAGAGCGCGAACAGGCCCGCGCTGCCATTGATGATGCCATGCAGCACACAGGCTGACCATACACTGCCGCTGCGCGTGCGCGACCAGTCGAAGAGGACCGCGAGCAACAAGCAGAACAGCACCATGAGGCCGATACCCGCCACCGGATACGCCGGATAGTTATGCCCCATGAGGATCAGTGGCGCGTGCCAAAGGCCCCAAGCCACTCCCGTCAGCAGGATGCGGCGTTGCGGCTTCCAAGCAGCCGTGGCTTGGTAGAGGTAACCACGCCAACCCAGTTCCTCCCCGAGCATGAACGGAAGGTTGACGGTGAATGCTGCGACCACGGCCGCGAGCAAGCCACCGAGCACGACAACGCTGCCCGGCACCTTCAACAATGCGTCCACGACAGCGCTGCTTTTGCCGCCTTTGCCCGCTTGCTCCAGCATGCCCGTGACGGATCGCGCGAACTGTTCCGATGAAACGCTCACATGCCCGAACGCGTCAAGCCCAACGCGATCGCCCAGCACGTACGACACGAGCAATACCAGAGGCACAATGCTGATGCCCACGAGAACAGTGGCGACAACGAACCTCCATTGCGTCCCTCTCACGGCAAGGCCCAATCCCGTCCATGGCTGGTGTTCGACGACGCGTTGCTGCACGATGGCAGCCAAAGCAGGCCCGAGCATGCAGGTAGCAGCAAGCAGCATGTAAGGGAAACCCGATCCCGCATCGATCCCGAACAACGCCCCTATGCCTGCGACCAGCCACGAGAAACCGAAGGTCATGCACAGGAACGGAACGATGCCACGACCGGGTTGCATGGCACCGAAGATGCGGAGTTCGATCGCAGTGTACGCGAGTGGAATATCGAACCAGGAACATCGAAAGATGAAATCCGAAGTGAATGTCCCCCCTTCAGCGTTCGATGTTCTGCATTCGCTGTTCGATATTCCCACTCCTACTCATACCGCAACGCTTTCACCGGATCGGCGACCGCGGCACGGTAGGCCTGCACGCTGACGGTGAGCACCGTGACCACCAAGGTGAGCAGCAAGGCTGCCGCATAGAGCACCGGCGAGATGTCCGTGTGGTAGGCGAAGGTCTCCAGCCAGCGGCCGATGGCATAGAACGCCAATGGGAAGGCCACAAGCAGTGCAAGTCCCAAGAGCACAACGAACTCGCGGTTCATCCGCCGCACGATATCCAGTAGCGGTGCGCCCATCACACGGC
>JBATMK010000290.1:0-10336 GCA_049289815.1 Flavobacteriales bacterium | reverse complement strand
GGCGGGACGATCGCACCCAATGGCGTGTACGTCTTCAAGGCGCACGGTGTGGACGCCATTAGCAAGGAGGACTACGATTTCACGGGTCACGTGACCGTGTTCCGCTGATCGGACAAGAGGAACAGCGGAGGTCCCCGGCATCATGTCGGGGAGCTTTTCCTGTACCCTAGGCTGCATTGGTACATTTGATGAAGCCGTTCTTACATGGAGCGCGTTATGATTAGGTACGTACTAGTTCTTCTATGCTTGGGATGTGCTAGTTCAGCACTTGAACAGCGGCCTCCTATCGGAAACCGAATGGACTGCTCCAAGCTGGGACAGAGCCACATCATGCTGAAAAGGGTGAACAGCAGAACTTTCGAGCAAGTATTATTTGCACCCTGCGAGATCCGTCCAACTGTTCATGTTGATTCATGTAGCATGGATGAGAGCCGCCTCTATATGAATGGCACGATCGAAGATCCCTTCAAGACAACTCCTCTGCTCTTGATGGGCTACCAGGACCCGGATGGCTTGGTTGAATTCGATACGTTGACAGCCATAACAATCCGCGACAGTCGTTTCTCCTTCGAAACAGGTCCAAATTGGAACGGCGAGCTCTGCTTGTTGCTGCAACTCAATGATTCGTTGTTCTCGGGATTTGTGTTCAGCCAATAGACCGGCCCGCCTTCTCGATTAATCCCCTGCACGCCCCTCGGCCCTTTGGCGAGTGTTCGCTCACCACAGGTCCCGCCCGAACAAGTTCACCGTCATGACGGTGAAGCCGATGTAGATGCCATCGCTGCGTTCTTCCACCGGATAGCTGGCCGCATTCCCGCCATCGTGCTGTTTGCCACGGCCCGTTGCCAGATCGTAGTGGTACAAATGGCGCGGACAAACAATGCAGCCTTCGCTCACATGCCCACCCGCCAGAGACGCACCATGGTGCGGGCACTTCTCCTCCAACGCGTGCAACGTGCCCTGCCAGCGCACCAGGATCAGTTGCTTGCCCTTCACCGTGCAACGCAACGGCCGGCCCTCGCCCGCTGTTGGGCCTTCGGGAACCTTGGTCCAGCGGATGCGGTCAACGAGCATGGCGGTCAGTGCTCCAGGATAAAGGCGCCCTGCCTGAGCACATCGTGGCAGTGGATCGCGCGTTCCTCGCACCAGCGGCGAACGTAACGACGGCTGCCCAGTTCCATGTCGGGTGCCAGCACGATGTGTTCCGGAGCATACAGCGTAGCCACTGCGTCGATATCTGAACGACCTGAGCCATGCAGCACGAGAACATCGATCGGTGCCGACGTGCCGTCGCCGATCGAAGCAGGCTCGTGGCCTGAAGCAACAAAGCGCACATGCATTCCGCCGTTGATCCAATAGCCCGCCCCATGAAGTGCGTGCCCGGTGGAAGTCACAGTATCCGCCTCGATCGATCCCGGGGTCAACGAGCTGATGGTCTCCAGGCCCCACTTGCGCGCATGAGCATCGATCCTGCGCTGTGCATAGGCATCCGTTGCCGCAATGCTGTCTTCCATCACAACGATCCCGCGTCCTTGCACCATGCCCGCCAGGAGGCCATCGCGATAGTCGTACACCACGAACGCGCTGCGCGCCGTGGTCCCGTCGATCCGTGCGTTCCACCCCATCAACAGGAGGATGAGCACAGCGCTGAAGAGCCACTTCGCCCTGTTCCACTTCCAGGCGATCATCGCGGACAGTGTCAGGATCGCGGCATACAGCAGCGCGCACTGCTGACCATCCATGCGGATCGCCGGATACGAGCCCGGCAATTGTCCGAACCATTGCGCGCCGGCACCCATGATCCACAAGAGAACTTCGAGCACCCATTGGATGAGTTCACCGATCAGCGGCACCTGGCCCAGGAACAGTGCAATGATCCCCACGATCACCGCACCTGTGCTGGCCGTGACCACCAGCAGGTTGGCCGGCAGGAACCACGTGGGGAAGGCGCCGAAGGCCCACAGTGATAGCGGCGTGGTCATCAGCTGCGCGGCCATGGTAACACATACCGCCGACCATATGAAGTGCAGCACCATGTTGGGCGGGGACCAGAGGCGCATGAAGGGCTTGTAGAAGAGGATGATCCCCGACACCGCCATGAACGAGAGTTGGAAGCTCAACTGCACCAGCATCGCCGGGTCCCACAGCAGCAGGATGAAGGCAGCGATGCTCAGGCTGTTCAACGGTTCGTTCTGCACGCCCACCATGTCGCTTACCGCGAACACGCTGAACATGATGGCGGCGCGTGCGATGCTCGGCGAGGCCCCGGTAAGCCCGGTGAAGGCCCAGAGCGCAGCCAGCACCAGTGCACCGCGCGCGATGCGTGCCCATGCGCGTCGGCCCCACCAACCCATCAGCTGCATCAGGATCCAATAGATGAGGCCCACGTGCATGCCGCTCACGGCGAGCACGTGCATGGTGCCGCTGCGCGCGAAGGCGTCGCGCTGCTCCACATCGATATCGTTTCGCACTCCCAGCACCAATGCCTTCACCAGCGCCTTCTCACGCGGCGCGATGTCCAGGGCATCGAACCAGCTGGACACCTTCGCCCGCCATTGCTCGAAATAGGCCGACACAGGCGGATCGTAACCAACGCGCAGCCAGTTGCCCTTCTCCACGAAAGCCTCGTGGAAGATGCCTTGCGAACCAGCCCATTGGCCGCGGTCGAAACCGCCGGGATCCGCGACCCGATCAATGGGGTTCACCGGCGCTTGCAGCACCAACCGGTCACCCATGCGCAAGGTTGCCGCAAGGCTATCACGACGCACCATCAGCAACACGCCACCGTTCACCGGCTCGTTGGCAACGCTGTCGAGCCAAGCCACCGCCTCCGCCTTGCAGCGCACCACGCGCGGCGAGAGCCCGGTGACTTCCGTAATGTCCACCATCAGCGCGCGCCGTTGGTCCGGTTGCACGACCATGCGATGCGGATCGTTGCCCGGTGCGCGCAGCGTTTGCCAGAGCAACCCGAAGCTGAGTGCGAAGCACCAGAACGCGAGCCCGCGCAACCAGCGCCAGGTGTAAGTGGTGCGTACGAAGGGAAAAACCAACAGCGCTGCCCCGCACACCACCCACGCCAGGACCAACGTTGGTGCAACAGAACGCGCGAGCGCCAGGCCGCCCATGAACGGCAGCACGGCGCGCAATGCGGGCGCACGGATCGGATCGCTCCAAGGGCCGGTGACCATGTCGGATATCGTTGAGATATCCGCGGTCGATTAAGTCACACCACCTGCACGATATGGCACTTGAGGTAATGGGTCTCGGGCGCGCCCCAGAGCACGGGATGGTCCGGTGGTTGGCCTGCGCTGTACACTTCGCGTAGTTGCTTGCCGGCATCGCGGGCAGCATCGGCAATGGTCTTGCGGAAAAGCTCGGGGGCCATGTGGAAGGAGCATGAGCACGTGACCAGGAAGCCTCCCGTATGCAGGCACTTGAGTGCGCGCAAATTGATCTCCTTGTAACCGCGCACGGCGTTCTCCAATGCGCTCTTGCTCTTGGCAAAGGCCGGTGGGTCCAGCACGATCACATCCCAGAGTTTGTTGTTGCGGCTGGCGTTGGTGAGGAAGTCGAAGACGTTGGCCGCCTGGAAGGTGCAGCGCTCCTGCAGGCCGTTCAATTTGGCATTGCGCGTGGCCAATGCCACGGCGTCCTCGCTGATGTCCAGCCCGAGCACTTCGCGCGCGCCGTATTGCGCCGCGTGCAATGCGAAACCACCCGTATGAGTGAAGCAATCGAGCACACGCGCGTCCGCAACACAGGGTGCGATGGCCGCGTGGTTGCGCACTTGGTCCAGGAAGTGGCCCGTCTTCTGGCCCGTGGCGACATCCACATCCATGCGCAGGCCGTTCTCGTTGATCACTAAACGCGTGTTGAACTCGGCACCCAGCGGCCCTTTGTGCTGGGCGAGCCCTTCCTTCTCCCGCACCGCAACATCGTTGCGCTCGTAGATGCCGCGCGGTTTGAACAACAGCCGCAATTCGTCGGCGACCACCTCTTTCCAACGCTCCATGCCAAGAGCCAGCATTTGCAGCGAAAGCACGCATTCTTCGGGCGCATCCGCGTTGTTGAACTTGTCCACGATGAGCGCTGGCAGCCCATCGCTCTCACCGAAGACCACACGGCAACTTCCGGTGTACCCGAGCCGCTGGCGGTGCTGCCATGCCGCGCGCACCCGATGACGGATGAAGCCCTCGTCAACCCGCACATCCATGCTGCGCGTGAGCAGGCGCACGCGGATCAGGCTTTTCGGATTGATGAAGCCCTGGCCGATCGGTCCTTTTTTCACATCGACCACTTCCACCACATCGCCGGCCTCGAAGTCGCCTTCGCTGCGCAGCACCTGGCTGTCGAAGATCCACGGATGTCCGCCCAGCACCCGGCGATGCGGGTCCGTTATGAAGATGCACGCCGGCATGTGCTACCGCTTGCCGCCATCGAACGTGGCCGGCGAAGTGCTGGGCGCGGGCTCCTCGGGCACGAGGCTCTCATCCCGGAAGAAGTCGAGCGCGCTCAGGTCCACCAAGTGGACGTCGGTGTAGTAGTGGTGCAGGATATCGGTATACGACATGCCCGTGAGCGCCATGTGCATAGCGCCTTCCTGGCAGAGCCCCACGCCATGGCCGAAGCCGCGGCCATCCAGCACCACGCTCTCCCCTTCGGTGCGTATCGCGAAAAACCCGCTGTTCAACTTCCAATCGTGGCGGACATCTTCCAGCGGAACCGGAGGTTGCACATTGGGCAGGTACAGGTTGCGCCGATGTGGTTCCATGTTCAACACAGCATCCATGGTCACCTCGTCGGCCGTGTTCACCTTCCACTTCTTGTGGAGGTAAGCCAGCCACTCAGCCTTGCCTATGGTCCTGCTCCACACAGCATGCGGTTGGTGCATACAGAAGGAATCAGTCACCGCACGGAGGTAGGGCTCGGGCTTGCTCCACACATCCTCGCAGTTCAGCGTCTCACCCCCGCAGTTGCTGTGGAAGGTGGCATGGATCAACTTGATGCCTGCATCCACGAGCACCATGTCCTCGGTGGCGGCAACGGCAGCCACGATCTCCGGGTTCGTGGTCTTGCCTTGGTACACCTGGCAGTGCACGCCATCGCACACTTCATATCCTTCCGGAAGATGTTTCCGGATGTTGGTGAGCGCGTACGTGCGGCAGGTGACCGCTTGCAGCTTGTAGTACTCGGCATTGTGGTCCTTCCCGGCTTCGCTCTGGATCACCCCCGCGGTGTAGTCCTCCATTCCCACATGGTTGGTGAGCGCCAGCCGTGAGCCACTGCGATCCACACGCAGGTGACCGGGATACGTACGCTCCGCCAGCTTGCTGTCCAGCACCTTCAAGCGGAAATTGCTGGACTGGATCTTCTGCACCAGTTCGATGTACTGCGCAGTGAACGTGGCTCCCAGCGACTTCCCTTGCAGTTTCCCGGCGATCACTTCCACGCGGAGGCCATCGTTGCTGAGCAGTTCGCCCACCTTTTTGCCATCGGCCATGATGTTGTAACCTCCACCGGCGCTCAGCACGACGATCCTTTCCACCGGCCGGTCGCGCAAAATGCCCACGCGCACCGCGCGCGACTGAGCGAAGGACGCCCCCCACAGCAGCACGGCAATGAACAATGGAACGGCTCTGCTCATGACGGCGGCGAAACTACCGGGCACGCAAGGGGCGATCAGCCCGCACTGTTCAGACTTTTCCACACGCCATCGGCAACTCTGGCCGAGGCACCGGGCCCGCCCAGCACATGGAGCAGATCGGCCAAATGCCTCTCCTGGGTGCTGCGGTATCCGGCATCGTGCAGGAGGCTGTCCAGTTCGCGCCCCAGCAGATCCTCGTTCATCTCCTCCTGAATGAGCTCGCGCACAACGGGTTCGTCCATGATCAAATTGACCAGGCTGATGTACTTCACCTTCACCAGGCGTTTTGCCAGCCATACGTTCAGCGCGCTGCCCTTGTAGCATACTGCCATGGGAACGCCGAACAGGGCTGTTTCCAGTGTGGCCGTCCCGCTTGTTACCAAGGCCGCCTTCGACTTGCGCAGGACCCCATAGGTGTCGCCGACAACAAGCTGTGCGTCCGAGCCCTTCATCATCTCTTGGTAATAGCTGCGCGGCACGCTTGGCGCCGCGGCCACCACGAAGCGGTACGCAGGAAAGCGCTTCGCCACGGCAAGCATTACCGGAAGCATGGTGCTGATCTCCTGGCGGCGGCTGCCGGGAAGCAGGGCAATGATGGCCTCACCCCCTGGCCCCCTCTCCACTGGAGAGGGGGAAACATGCGGCGATAACCGCTCCGCCTCTACTCCCCTCTCCACCGGAGAGGGGCCGGGGGTGAGGCGCGAGATCTCGTCCAACAAGGGATGCCCAACGAACTCCACGTCCATGCCGTAGTTCGCGTAGAACTCCTTCTCGAACGGAAGAATGGTGAACATGCGATCCACCACCCGCTTGATGGTTTGCACGCGGCCTTTTTTCCATGCCCAGATCTGCGGACTGATGTAGTAGAGCACCTTGATGCCCCGTTCATGCGCCCACTCCGCAATGCGCAGGTTGAAACCAGGATAGTCGATGAGCACCAATGCATCGGGCTTCCATCCGGCGATGTCCTCCTTGCACGCATTGATGTTGCGCAGGATGGTGCGCAAATTCTTCACCACTTCGGCGAAGCCCATGAAGGCCAGTTCACGATAGTGCTTGACGATATGGGCGCCTTCGGCTTGCATACGGTCCCCTCCCCAGGCCCGCACCTCGATGGTGGGATCCTTCGCGTACAAGGCCTTGAGAAAGTTGGCACCGTGCAGATCGCCACTGGCTTCACCGGCAATGACGTAGAGGCGCTTCCCGCTCATATCCAACCGAGCTTGCTGAGTTCCTCGTAGGCGATCACCGGCACGACGTACAAACCGTACACCATCATGGCTACGATCACCCCACGCATGGCCTTGTGCTTACCCCAACGGTCAAAGAGGAAGAACAACACGGCGTCGGCGATGAGGCTCAACGACACGATCTCCGTCCTGTACTCGCTTGTGCCCAGGAACAGGTCATTGACGAACCACGACATGTCGTGGTTCGGCCGGATGCCGGTGGTGTAGATGAGGCCGTAGCCGAAAAACCCGAAGACAGGGAAGATGAGCCCAAGGACGAAGCCGATGCCGAAACGATCAATGCGCATGATCCCAAGTGTTCAGCTCCGCGATGGCGTGGTGCGCCGTCATGTCGAACTGCACCGGTACCACGCTCGCATAGCCGTTGTGCGTGGCCCACACGTCGGTGTCCTCGCCGTGGTCCAGGTCCTTGAAGCGGCCCTTCAACCAGTAGTAGTCCTTGCCCATGGGATCGCGGCGCGCTTCGAAATCATCCTCCCAATTGCCCCATGCTTGCCTGCAAACACGAACACCCTTCAACGGCGTTCCGCTGTCTTTGGGGATGTTCACGTTCAGGCACGCGCCCTTGGGAATGCCATGCTTCAGGGCATTGGCCGTTACACTGCGTACGATCGGTCGCACCCGTCCGAAGTCGGCATCGATGCTGTGGTCCATCAGCGAGAATCCGATGCTCGGGATCGCTTCCAATGCACCTTCCACAGCAGCGCTCATGGTGCCGCTGTACAATACGTTGATGCTGATGTTACTGCCGTGGTTGATCCCGCTCACCAACAACGCGGGCTTGCCCTTGATCACTTCGTAGATGGCGAGTTTCACGCAATCCACCGGTGTGCCCGAACAGGCATAGGCCTCCACCCCTTCGAACAGGTCCACCTTCTGCAGGCGCAAGTAGTGGTGGATCGTGATCGCATGCCCCATGGCGCTCTGCGGTTTGTCCGGCGCCACCACCAATACGCGGCCGAAGGCCTTCATCTCTTCCGCTAACGTGCGGATGCCGGTGGCCGTGATGCCATCGTCGTTGGTGACCAGGATCAGGGGTTTGTCTGCCATCGGGGCGCGAAGCTAAACCGGTCGGAAACGGAAAAAGGAATTGCGGGAATGTGGCCTGGGAACGACCCGTGAGCACGAGTGGTCGCTTCCGAACGCCCGGGTTGCTGAACGGAACGGCTCCTTCAAGAGTGGTGACCCTCCCTTCCGCGCATAAGGGAATGGGGATTCGAACAACCGATCGCCGCTGAGGTCAATTGAATGGAAATACTGTGTTCGTGCTCTTGCGTCAAGGGGACCAACTCCTCTAATTTGCCCATCCCGTAACGCCCGCTACGGTTCCATCCATTCCCCAAAATTCCAGTGCGCCTGTTCTTAGGCGGAGGTTCAAAAGCTTGAAAGCATGTCCCGTTGCGCTCGCGTCCCTCCCCGTTCACCCTGACTTTTTGTACCGACTTCACCCTAACGATCAACTTCCATAGCCCAACAAACCCGACCAAAATGAAACAACGAAGTACCATCCCCTACAGCCGCGACCCCAAGTCCTGGATGAAGCGCACCCTGCCCGCCCTTTTCGCGGCTGCCTTGCTGAGCGTTCAGCCAGCCTCCGCCTCGCACATCGTGGGGTCGGAGATCCTCTGGGAATGCGTGGGCAGCAACCAATACCAGATCACCCTTAACCTGTTCCGCGATTGCGCGGGCATCCTCCCGAACACGGAGGAGACGATCACGTTCGATTCGCCTTGCGGTCAGCAATCGCTTACCGTCAACAACACGAGCATTACTGAAGTATCGCAGTTGTGCGCCGCCGAGCTCCCGAACAGCTCCTGCAATGGCGGTTCGTTGCCGGGTGTGGCACAGTGGGTTTATTCCGGTCTCGTCACCCTGGCGCCATGCGATTCCTGGACCATGACCTGGAGCGGTTGCTGCCGCAACGGGGCTATCGTTAACCTGGTGGACCCGAGCTCACTGAGCTTCGAGCTGGAAAGCACATTGAACAGTGCAAGCGCCCCCTGCGATGCATCGCCGGTGTTCAACAACGCCCCTATTCCGTACGTGTGCGTCAACCAGCCGGTGTCCTACAGCTTCGGCGTGAGCGATCAGGACGGCGACCTGCTCACCTATGAGTTCGTAAGCGCGGTGCAGACCGGTGGTACACCCGTGCCCTACCAGCCCGGATACACCTTCAGCGCTCCCATTCCCGGTATCACCTTGGATCCCTCCAGTGGGTTGATCACGTTCACGCCCACGTTGTTGGGCAATTTCGTGGTGACCTTCAAAGTGGTGGAACACGACAACCTGAACAACGTGATCGGCTCCGTGACGCGCGACATGCAGTTCGTGGTGATCCCCTGCACCAATCAGCCGCCTGACGCGGACGCAGGTGGCATCACCAACCTCACCGGCACTGCCACTCAAACAGGACAGAATTCGCTGGAGATGTGCGAAACGGATCAGTTCTGCTTCGATCTCACGATCAGCGATCCCGACGTCAACGATGGGCTCACACTGACAAGCAACGTTGGCGCGGTGCTGCCCGGTGCGACCTTCAACCCCACCGGCACGAACCCGGCTTCAGGCACCGTATGCTGGACGGGCACCGCTGGTAGCAACGGCTTCTACTCCTTCATCGTTACCGCTACCGATGACGCCTGCCCTCAGAGCGCGTTCCAGACCTATGTGTACAGTGTTACGGTGCAGGCTTGTGATACCTGCCAGCTGCGCACGCAGACCCAGGGAGAATGGGGCGCGCGGCCGAACGGGAACAATCCTGCCGCATACCTGCACGCGAACTTCGCCAGCGCATTCCCGTTCGGGCTCACCGTGGGTGGCACCTGCCCCATCGGACGCACGTTGGTGCTCACCAGCGCACAGGCTGTAACGGACTTCCTGCCCTCGACCGGCACAGCTGCCAAACTACCCCTTGGAACCATGGTGGACCCGACCGGCTACGGCAACACCTTGGCAGGCCAGTTGGTCGCCACAACCTTGAGCGTGGGCTTCGATGCGGCGGACCCGGACTTCGGCAGCGGATCCACCTCGCTCGGCACCACCTACGTTACTGAAGGGGTGTTCCTGGGTATGTCAGTGGACTTCATCCTGGGCTTGGCTAACGCCAAGATCGGCAACTGTGGTGGCCCCTATTCCCTGAAGCAGTTGAACAAGGTGCTCAACAGTATCAATAAGAACTTCCAGAACGGCACCGTCAACAACGGCTTCCTCACATGCGTGAAGAAAGAATCCGAGGATGGCAGGTTGATGACCACCACTGATGGGGGGACGGACGCAATTCTCGCATACCCGAATCCCACCAGCGACAAATTGATCGTTCGCACCCTGACCGTAGCCGACGGACAGGTAACGGTGAGGTTGATGGATATCACTGGCCGTGCGGTTGTGACCGGCTTGACCTACAGTGCGGTCGCGGGTGAACTGCGCGAGTCGGCTCTTGACG
>JBATMK010000289.1:0-32022 GCA_049289815.1 Flavobacteriales bacterium | reverse complement strand
AGATCGGCGGTGCGGCCTTCGTCTTCGGGTTTGCGATCAGTGTGAACGCCGCCGTCCACTTCAATGATCAGCTTCCTTTCAATACACGCGAAGTCAGCGATGAACCAACCAATGATCACCTGCCGTTTGATGTGCGCACCGAGCTTATCACCACGAACGATCTTCCACATGGCCGCTTCAGCTTCCGTGGGGTTGTGCCGCATGTGTTTCGCGTGAGCGATCAGTTCATTCCACGCTTTCGCATCCGTCGTGTACCACTGCGGCATCGGTTCGCCAACGGTGCTATCACCATCCTCCGGCAACGCGTATGGTTTGGGTTGCGGCGCCCCCCTCTCCTTGGGAGAGGGGCCGGGGGTGAGGTCCCTGCGTTCGGGGCCAGAGGTGTTGTCCGCTTGGGTGAGGCGGAACCGAATGATCGCCCCCTCGCTCCTCCCGATCCAATTGCGTTGCGCTTCCTTGATGCTCTCGCTCCAATCGAGCGTGTCCAGTCCATCGAGCAGGCGCTGCGCGAAGGCCGTGATGCGCATGCTCCACTGCGGCATGCGCTTGCGCTCCACGGGATGTCCTCCCCGTTCGCTTACACCGTCCTTCACTTCATCGTTGGCGAGCACCGTTCCCAATGCGGGGCACCAGTTCACCCAAGCCTCGCTGAGGTAAGCCAGGCGAAAGCGCAAGAGGATCCCCTGTTGATGTTTCTCGCTGAAGCCTGACCATTCGGCGCCGGTGAACGCGGCCAGTGGATCCAATTCCTCGTTGCCGGTGATCGCGCAGTCATCTTCCCCGTTCCAGCCGTGCTTTTCGAAACGCTCCATCAATTCATTGATGGGCCTTGCTTTCTGCGCGATGTGATCGTACCAGCTATCGAAGAGTTGTAGGAAGATCCATTGTGTCCACTTGTAGTAAGCCGGATCGCTGGTGCGCACCTCACGGCTCCAGTCGAAACTGAAACCGATGTTGTCCAGCTGTTCGCGATAGCGTTTGATGTTGACTTCCGTGGTCTTCGCCGGGTGTTGGCCGGTCTGGATCGCGTACTGCTCCGCCGGCAAGCCGAAGCTGTCGTAGCCCATGGGGTGCAGCACGTTGAAGCCCTTCTGGCGCTTGTACCGCGCCACGATGTCGCTGGCGATGTATCCCAGAGGATGCCCCACGTGCAGGCCAGCGCCGCTAGGGTAAGGGAACATGTCGAGCACGTAGTACTTGGGCTTCGAGGGGTCGGTCTCAACGCGGTAGGTGCCGCGCTTGCGCCATTCCTCGCGCCACTTCCGCTCTATGTCCTTGTGCTCGTAGCCCATATCCCTTACTGAAGCGGACGAAAGTACAGGCGGGCGCGGGCTGGACCGGGCAACTCACAACGGCCAACTGACAAACCATGCGGAACAGCCGGACGCTTACGGCTGGGCAGGGATAGTTTCGCCCCCGGACAATGGGCATCGATCGATCCTTACGCGCCAAGGCACGCAGCAGCAGCATCGGCACCACGCTGGGCATCACGCTCACGTTGTTCATGCTGGGCGCGCTGGGGCTCTTCATGCTGAGCGCGCGCGGCGTGGAGCAATACCTGAAGGAGCAGGTAACCGTCCAACTCTTCCCGAAGCACGTGCTGAAGGAGGCCCAGATCCTGCAACTGCGGAAGGAACTGGATACGGAACCCTACACCGCCTCAACCGAACTGATCAGTGCCGAGGAAGCGGCGGAACTGGCCAAACAGGACCTCGGCGAGGATTTCCTTGAGGTGCTCGGCGGCGAAAGCCCGATCCCGGCCAACATCCAGCTACGGATCGCGGCCGCTTATGCACAGCCGGACAGTATGCGTTGGATCGTGGACCACTTGAAGAAGGACGACCGCTTGCAGGACGTGGCCTACAACAGCATGACCGTGGACAACATGGATCAGCTGGTGCGCAAAGCCTGGTTCATATTGGGCGGCACCTGCTTGCTGCTGCTGATCGTGGCCATCGCCCTCATCAACAACACGATCCGCCTCGCCATCTACAGCCAGCGCATGCTCATTCGCACCATGCACTTGGTAGGAGCCACGAACTGGTTCATCAAGCGGCCTTTCCTCGGGCAAAGCCTGCTGCAAGGGTTGATAGCCGGGTTACTGGCGATCGGGCTGCTGGTGCTGGCCCTGCGTTATTTGTTCGGTGAGGTACCGGACCTCAAGATGATCATCGACATGCGGATGCTTGCGATCATGTTCGCCGCGGTGCTGGCGTTGGGCCTGCTGATCGCCCTGATCAGCACGTGGTTCGCGGTGCGCCGCTACATTCGCATGAATCTCGACGAGCTCCATTGGAGCTGAAGACCCATGGCTGACCATCAAGACGACCTCGCGTTCACCCGCGTCAACTACCGCCTGTTGCTCATCGGCATCGGCATCGTGATCCTTGGATACATCCTCATGGCCGGTGGAGGAACGGGTGATCCAAACGTGTTCGACGAATCGGAGATCTTCCATCCGCGCCGCGTTACCGTTGCGCCCATTGTCTGCATGGTGGGCTACCTCTTCGTGGTCTATGCCATCATGAAGAAGCCGAAGGCGGAAGCCTGACTTCCCGCATCCCGACCGCGCTCGATGCGACAGCTCGAAGTGAAATACACCGGAGCCGTTTCTTCGCGCGGCTTTTGAAGCGCCCTGATGAATGACCATTGTTGAAGCGATCGTTCTGGCGATCATCGAGGGGCTCACCGAGTTCCTGCCCGTGAGCAGCACGGGACACATGATCATCGGCAGCACGATCATGGGTATTGAGGCCGATGATTTCGTGAAACTCTTCACCGTGGCCATCCAGTTCGGGGCCATCCTCAGCGTGGTGGTGCTCTACTGGCGGCGCTTCTTCGAAAGCCTCTCGCTCTACCCTTTGTTGATCGTCGGCTTCATACCGGCGGCCATCGCCGGGCTGCTCTTCAAGAGCCATATCGATGACCTGCTCGAACATGTGGAAGTGGTCGGGTTGATGCTGCTCATGGGCGGCATCTTCTTCCTCTTCGTTGACCGCATCTTCCCGGTGAAGGCCGTTGAGGAAAAGCCGGTCACTTGGAAGAACGCGCTGTTGATCGGCTGCTTCCAGTGCATCGCCATGATCCCTGGTGTGAGCCGCAGTGCAGCCACGATCATCGGTGGCCTGAGCCAAAAGCTTTCGCGTAAACAGGCCGCTGAATTCAGCTTCTTCCTGGCCGTGCCCACCATGTTCGCTGCCACGGCCAAGAGCCTCTGGGATTACATCGACGATGGCGGCGCCTTCACAAGCGAGCATTGGAAGCTGTTCGGAATCGGAAATGTCGTGGCCTTTGTTGTGGCCCTTGTGGCCATCCGCGGATTTGTTGGGTTCCTCACGAAGCACGGTTTCGGGGTCTTCGGTTGGTACCGCATCGTGGTGGGCGCTGCGATCTTGTTGCTTTGGACGGTCGGGGTGGACATGCAGTTGATCTGACGCCGAGTTGACCTCACCCCTGAGCGGACCTCACCCCTGCCCCTCTCCCAAGGAGAGGGGTTCCTGAAAGCCTGCTATGCACAATATCCACCCCGCCCTTAGCGACACCGACAACGGCGGGCTGCTGCTGGTGGATAAGCCCGTTGGCTGGAGCAGTTTCGATGTAGTGAAGAAGCTGCGCGGGGCCTTCCAAAGTGTTTTGGGGAAGCGTGTGAAAGTGGGCCACGGTGGTACGCTGGATCCCTTGGCCAGCGGGCTCCTGCTGATCGGCTACGGAAAATGGACCAAGCAACTGGAGCGCCTTTCAGGTGAGGACAAGCGCTATACCGCCACACTGAAACTGGGTGCCACCACCCTGAGCTACGATACCGAAACACCCATCCGCACCGAAGCCCCTTGGCAGCACTTTACGGAAGAGGCCATCCGCAGCGTTGTCGCGACTTTCCAAGGGGAACTGATGCAGCGCCCTCCGGCCTTCAGCGCCAAGCACATCGGGGGCGAACGGGCTTACTTTCTGGCCCGCGCTGCCGGCAACTTGGTGCATGGGCGCTACCGCCAGGGAGAGGGTCCGGCTCTGGAGCGCACTCCCAGCATTGGTGCTGGGGAGGAACTCCTGTTGGACCCCGTCCCGGTCATGGTGCATTCCATACAAACCCTTGCTGTGCGGGGCGCCGAGGTGGATATTGCCGTGCACTGTGCAAAGGGCACCTACATCCGCTCACTGGCGCATGATATCGGGCAGGCTTTGGGCTGCGGAGCTCACTTGGCCGCCCTGCGCCGTACGGGCAGCGGAACCTGTTCCGTGGCCGATGCCCTCCCCCCGGAAGGATGGAGCTTGGAGCTTGACAAATTGCTCCAGCAAGGGGCACATTCGGGCTGAAACCCTGTCCCATCAAGACTTTCGGACGCCCCTCGTTCACGACCTATCTTCGGCCCCCTTTCAAAAAAACCCGGGCCTGTAAGCCCTTTGCGCATGAAACTGACCGCATTCAAGTTCGAAGTCCCCAAAGAACAGATCGCCCTCTACCCCACCAAAGACCGGGACGGCAGCAAACTCATGGTGCTGCACAAGAAGGATGGCAAGATCGAGCACAAGAAGTTCAAGAACATCATGGATTACTTCGATGAAGGCGACACCTTCATCCTGAACGACACCAAGGTGTTCCCTGCCCGCATGTGGGGCAACAAGGAAAAGACCGGAGCCAAGATCGAGGTGTTCATGCTGCGCGAACTGAACCGTGACAGCCTCCTCTGGGACGTGCTGGTGGACCCCGCCCGCAAGATCCGGATCGGCAACAAGCTCTACTTCGGCAAGGACGATGAGCTGGTGGCCGAGGTGATCGATAACACCACGAGCCGCGGGCGCACGCTGCGCTTCCTCTTCGATGGCAGCTACGAGGAGTTCAAGCGCCAGATCACCGAGATGGGTGAAACACCGCTACCGCGATACATCAAGCGCGAAACGGAAGAAAGCGACGCCGAGCGTTACCAGACCATCTATGCCAAGCACGAAGGTGCCGTCGCCGCGCCAACGGCCGGCCTGCACTTCAGCCGTGAGCTGATGAAGCGTATGGAGCTGAAGGGCATCAACTTCGCCCACATCACATTGCATGTGGGCTTGGGCACCTTCCGCCCGGTGGAAGTGGAGGACCTCACCAAGCACAAGATGGACAGCGAGCAGGTGATCATCACCCAGGAAGCCTGCGACATCGTGAACAAGAGCAAGGCGCGCAAGAAGCACGTGTGCGCGGTGGGCACCACCACCATGCGGGCCATCGAGAGCAGCGTGAGTACCGAGGAGCGGATCAAACCCTTCAACGGCTGGACGAACAAGTTCATCTTCCCGCCATACGACTTCAGCATCGCCGACCGCATGATCACCAACTTCCACATGAGCGAGAGCACCTTGCTGATGATGGTGGCGGCCTTCGGCGGATACGAGCATGTATGGAACGCATACAAAGTGGCCATGAAGGAGAAGTACCGCTTCTTCAGCTACGGCGATGCCATGCTGATCATCTGAGGCCGGCTGTTCCCCTATACGAATGCGAAGGCGCGGGTCGGTCCCGCGCCTTCTCCTTTTCCGTCCGGAACACATATCTGACATGGTGAGTGAGCCTGTCCTGAGCAACGCCGAGGGATCGAACCATGAACCGGGCACTACCCTTCGACGAGCTCAGGGTGACAAGTCCCTTAACATGACGATGCCCATCTTGCGGTCGCATGGAGCGGGCAGCGATCATCGTGGCAGGGGGCATGGGCCGTCGGTTGGGCGGGGCGATCCCCAAGCAATTCCAGCTGGTGGCGGGAAAACCGATGCTCTGTTGGACGATCTCCGTCTTCCGCTCCTTCGATCCGCGCATGCCGATCGTGGTGGTGCTCCCCGAACCGCACATCAGCATTTGGAAGACGTTGTGCATCGGCCACAATTTCCACGACGAGCACACCGTGGTCGCTGGTGGCGAAGAGCGCTTCCACAGCGTGCGCGAAGGCGTGAAGGCCATCCACGGTGATCCGGTGATCGCAGTGCACGATGGTGTGCGGCCCTTGGTGAGCAAGGCGTTGATCGAACGATGCTTCGCGCATGCCGCCACACATGGCACCGCAATACCGGTGGTACCGATCACCGTTTCGGTGCGTGAAGTGGATGGCGCCCTGAGCAAACCGGTCGACAGGTCGCGGTTGCGCGCGGTACAAACACCCCAGTGCTTTGAAGCCGACCTGTTGCGCAAGGCTTTCGAACTGCCTTATGATCCGGCCTTCACCGATGAAGCAACACTCGTGGAGCGATTGGGCGAGAAGGTTGAACTGGTGGATGGGGAGGACAGCAACTTGAAGGTGACCACCACCGGTGACCTGCGGCTCGCCGAGTTGTTGTTCTCCGCGCCGGTGAAAGTCTGACGGCGACACATCATGCCAGAGCAACCCGACATCCGCAACCTCACCTTGGAGGAAGTCCAGCAACTCGTTGCAGAATTGGGTGAGAAGCCCTACCGCGCAAAGCAGTTGTGGGAGTGGCTGTGGAAGAAGAAGGCGCGGGCGTGGGAAGACATGAGCGATCTGCCAAAGGCGTTCAGGGCACGATTGGCGGAGCGCACCGTGTTGCGCCCGATCATCCTGGCCGAACAACAGAAAAGCACCGACGGTACGATCAAGTGTGCGTTCAGGACATGGGACGGGCACATCGTTGAAGGCGTGCTGATCCCCACCCCGACGCGTCTCACTGCGTGCATCAGCAGCCAGATCGGTTGCAGCCTTACGTGCAGCTTTTGTGCGACGGGCAAATTGAAGCGGATCCGCAATCTCGATGCACAGGAGATCTACGATCAAGTGGTATTGATCGATGCCCTGGCGCAGGAGCACTACCAGCGAGGGCTCAGCAACATCGTGTACATGGGCATGGGCGAGCCGCTACTGAACTATGCGAACACCATGCGCAGCGCCGAACGCATCAGCGCCGAGGATGGCTTGGGCATGAGCGCACGGCGGATCACGGTGAGCACCGCTGGCATAGCCAAAATGATCCGCAAACTGGCCGATGATGGAGCCCGCTTCAATCTCGCCCTCTCCTTGCACGCGGCTACGGACGACAAGCGCGATCGGATCATGCCGATCAACGAGCAGAACTCGTTGATCGAGCTCAAGGACGCGCTGCGCTATTACACCCGGCTTACCCGGAAGGAGATCACCTTCGAATACATCCTGCTGCGTGGTTTCAACGATTCATTGGCCGATGCCCAGGAGTTGGTGCGCTACGCCAGCGATGTCCGCGCGAAAGTGAATCTCATCGAATACAACCCCATCGACGCGGGTGGTTTCGGGCGGACGGATACCAAGGATGCCGAAGCCTTCCAGCAATACCTCGACCGGAAGGGCATCATCGCGCGTATCCGCCGCAGTCGTGGCCGCGATATCGATGCGGCATGCGGCCAACTGGCCAACAAGAACGAACCCGCGTTGAAGGAAGGAGAACGTGTGATGAAGTAGTGGCCGTGGCTGCCAGCTAGAATCCCAAGCCGATGCGGACACCCAGGAACAGCACGGGCACAATGTCCTCCTCCGGCTCATTCGCCGGGTACGTGTACTGGCTCGTCGCCGGGTCGAACTTTTCGGTGACCACCTCCATGTAACGGGAGCGCATGCCGACGCCCCCGTAGAAATCCACCAGCCAGTTGCTCGTCGCGCTCAACGACTGGTGACCGAAGAGCAAGCGCAGATCGTTGTACGTACGCGTGTCGCGGAATTTCGTGCTGGTGATCTGCCGGGCACTGTCCTTCGCTGCGATGTCCTTCACATAATCGAGGTGCGCGAACTCGAGTTCCATGTACGGGCCGGCCTGTTCAAGATCATCGCTGAAATAATAACGCGCCCCGACGTGGTAGCTCGGCTTGGCAATGATGGTGGTGCCCTCACCGAAATCATCCACTTCATCGGCGTCCAGGTTGAAGTTGATGTAGTTGCGCCAGGTCATGCCGATGCCCACCTGCGCGCTCAAGCGGTTGCTGAGGGCCCGCTCGTAGTACAATGGGATCTCGCCGCGCATGAACAGCAGCGGGTTCAGCTTCAGCGCGTTCTTCACCACTTCCACCGTGTCGAACTGTGCGGCCATCCGTTCACGGTAGAGGAGGACCTTCGTCCGGGGCTTCACCACGTCCTGGGCCATGAGCGGCAGCACATTGGCCATCAACAGCACCACCAAGCTCGGGCGAAGGCATCGCACTGTAACGCTCTCGATCATCGTGGCCAATGTAACGCGGTTGATCGGCACGCGACGAAGACGGTGTCCCAGTATACGGGGTTGCGTTCCGGGTCCGCGAAAGCCGCTTCGCCATATTTGCCCGCAGCGGCAACGCGAGCACATCCGTGGCAGTCCTATCCCCCACCCTGGCCGATATCCAGCGACCGATCGCGGCCGAACTGCGCGTGTTCGAGGAACGGTTCCGCGAGGCCATGCGAAGTCGGGTGGCGCTGTTGGACCGCATCATGCACTACATCGTCAAGCGCAAGGGCAAGCAGATGCGGCCCATGTTCACGTTGCTCAGTGCTCGGCTCTTCGCGCCCATCGGCGACAGTGCGTACACGGCGGCCAGCCTCATTGAACTGCTGCATACCGCCACGCTGGTGCACGACGATGTGGTGGACGGCAGCCCCATGCGCCGGGGCTTTTTCAGCATCAGTGCGTTGTGGAAGAACAAGGTGGCCGTTCTGGTCGGCGATTACCTCCTGAGCCGCGGACTGCTGCTGGCGGTTGATAGGGGTGAGCACGAACTCTTGCGCATCGTCAGCCGCGCCGTGCGCGAGATGAGCGAAGGCGAATTGTTACAGCTCGAAAAGGCGCGGGGCCTCAACTTCAGCGAGGAGGTGTACTTCGACATCATTCGGCAGAAGACCGCCAGCCTCATTGCGGCCTGCTGTGCCAGTGGCGCCAGCGCCGGCGGTGCGGATGCTGATGCAATTGAGCGGATGCGCCGGTTCGGGGAGTTCACCGGCATCGCGTTCCAGATCAAGGACGACCTGTTCGACTACGGAAGTCCGGTCGCCGATGCGCGCGTGATCGGCAAACCCACCGGGCTCGATATCAAGGAAAAGAAGCTGACCCTGCCGTTGATCCATGCGCTGCGCCAAGTGAGCAATGCGGACCGGCGCTGGATGGTGCATACCGTGAAGAACGAGAGCGACAACGATCGCGCGGTACAGAAATTGATCGCCAAGGTGACCGAGGTGGGCGGTATCGCGCACGCACACAGTGCCATGCTGGAATACCGCGACAAAGCCCTCGCGGTGCTGCACACCTTTCCGGAGAACGAGGCCCGGCTGGCGCTCGAAGGGCTGGTGCAGTTGACGGTGGAGCGCAAGCGCTAGCACTGCCCCTTGAGCGACCGGGGCACCGCTATTTTGCGCCCCTGATGAAACGGCTTTTGTTCCCCATCCTCTTGCTGTTGGGGTGCACCCCACAGCAGCCCGCTGATCCCGTGGTCCCGGCCTCCGACAGCGTTGCCATGCATCAAGACCTGACGGAGCCGCATGCAGTACTACGTGCCGACACTGTCGAGAACGGCTTGGAGCAGCTGCGCACATCCGATGGCCGTTTAGCCATGGAAGGCTACAAACAGAACGGCAAGCGGCACGGCGTGTGGACGAGTTATACCCAGGATCGCCGGGTGAGAAGCAAGAACAGCTATGTGGATGGGGAACTTCACGGTGAAAGCGTGGTTTTCCACGAGAACGGCCAACTCTATTATACCGGCAGCTACGAACATGGTAAGGAGGTGGGCGAATGGAAATTCTATGGTCCGGATGGGGCGCTACAGAAGACGGTGAAGCATTGAACGGGGCGCTGACCGGATCCCGCTGCCGACCGCTGAGACTTGCACAAGCGAACGAAAGACCAAGGGCCGATCGCCAACGGCGATAAGCCCAACTTCACGCCCCCTCTGGAAAGCCATGATCCGCCCGGACGCCATACAACAGGTGAAGGACGCTGCCCGCGTGGACGAGGTGGTGGGGCAGTTCGTGAACCTCAAGCGCAAGGGCCCGCGGTTCCTCGGCCTCTGCCCTTTCCACAACGAGAAGACGCCGAGTTTCAATGTGGTGCCAGCCATGGGCATTTACAAATGCTTCGGCTGCGGCGAAAGCGGGGATACCATCGGCTTCCTGATGAAGCACGAGCACCACAGTTATGTGGAGGCGATCCGTTGGCTGGCGAAGCACTACAACATCGACCTGCCGGAAGAGGATGCCACACCGGAACAGGCCGCGGAGCAGACCGAGCGGGAGAGCATCGCGGTGATCCAGGCATGGGCTCAGAAATGGAGCAGCGAACACCTGTGGGAAACGGACGAAGGCAAGCGCATCGGCCTCTCGTATTTCCACGAGCGCGGTTTCCGTGACGACATCATCAAGCAGTTCCAGCTGGGCTATGTGCCCGAGTTCGGTAACGCTTTCAGCATCTCTGCTGTGGCCAATGGCTTCAACCCCGATCTGTTGGAGAAGGCCGGGTGGATCAAACGGCGCGAGGACGGCCATGCCTGGGATTTTTTCGCCGGCCGTGTCACCTTCCCGGTGCATGGGCTCAGTGGCCAGATCATCGCCTTCGGTGCGCGCACGCTGAAGAGCGACAAGAAGCTGCCGAAGTATTTCAATAGCCCGGAGAGCGCACTGTATGTGAAGAGCCGCTCGCTCTACGGCATCGCCTTCGCCAAGAAAGCCATCGTGGAGCAGGGCACCTGCCTGCTGGTGGAGGGCTACACGGATGTGATCAGCCTGCACCAAGCCGGCATCGCCAACGTGGTGGCCAGCAGCGGCACCAGCCTCACGGTGGACCAGGTGCGGCTCATCAAGCGGTACAGCACCAGCGTTACCATCCTGTACGATGGTGACCCCGCCGGCATCAAGGCATCGTTGCGCGGCATCGATCTGATCCTGGCCGAAGGGCTCAGTGTGAAGGTGGTGCTCTTCCCCGATGGCGAGGACCCGGACAGCTTCGCACGGAAGCGCCCCAGCAGTGAAGTGCTCGACTTCATCGCGAAAGAGGCAAAGGATTTCATCGTCTTCAAGACCGATCTGCTGGTACGTGAAGCGGAAGGCGATCCGGTGAAGAAGGCCGCCGCGATACACGAGATCGTGGCCAGTATCGCACTGGTGCCCGATCACGTGCTGCGTTCACTTTACCTGCAACAATGCAGTCGCTTGTTGGGCGTGCAGGAGCAAGCGCTGATCAGCGAAATGAACAAGGTGCTGCGGCAGCAGTACCGCAGGAAGATCGGCGGCGATGAGGTACCGTCGGAAATGCTCGCACCCGATGTGGCACCTCCGCAACAGGAACTGCAGGACCTGGGTACGCAACCGCAGGAGCGGGAACTGCTGCGCTTGCTGTTGCAGTACGGCCATGTGCCGGTGAGCCAGTACTACGCCGAATTCAGCACCGATGCCGAGGCACAGCTTGTGACCATTGCCGATTGGATCTTCCAGGAACTGGAAGAGGACGACCTCAAACTCCACGATCAACTGGTGAACACGGCCTTCGGCGAGTACAAGCAACAAGGGGTCGCTGAACCGGAGAGCCGCTTGCGGCACTTCATCGAGAACCCGAGCGACGAGCTCAAGAGCTTCGTTCTGGCGCTTGTCACGGAGCGCCACCAGCTCGATGATTGGAAACGCCGCAAGATCAACGTGATACACGAACGCGATCAATTGCGCGAAACGGTTGTGCGTACCCTGCGCCGCTACAAAGAGCGTTATGTGGACCTGCTGTTGCTCGACAAGTCCGAAGCGATCAAGACCGCCGATGAAGTGGTTGGGGAGATCCTGATGAAGGAAAAGATCGCGCTCGAGAAGTTCCGCAGTTCGCTGGCTGCTGACAGTGGGCGGGTGAGCGTGGGTTGAAGCGACCGGGCCCATCTACTTTCGTTCCGCTTCCCAGCATGCACCAGCACGCGCATACACATCCGGCGCACGACCACACCGATGGGCATGTCGACCATCATGTGCATACACCCACCACGAGAGCGTTGCGCGCAGCGTTCTTCCTGAACGCAGCGTTCGCGATCATCGAGGCGTTCGGCGGATTTTGGACCGGGAGCCTTGCCGTGCTCACCGATGCCTTGCACGATACGGGTGATGCCGTTGTCTTGGGTGCTGCGTGGTGGCTGCAGGGACTTGCGATGAAGGGACGCGACGCACGGTATTCATATGGATACGGTCGGTACAGTGCACTGGGCGGCTGGCTCGGTGCCGGAGTGCTGATCGTTGGGGCCGTCCTGATGCTATGGAACGCCGTGCCCGCCCTCTGGCATCCGGGTACACCTCATGCGAAAGGCATGTTGTTGCTGGCGGTCATGGGCCTTGTGTTCAATGGGTTCGCGGCATCGCGGCTTCATGGCGGCCATAGCCTGAGCGAACGTGCGATGTACTTCCACCTGCTGGAAGATGTGCTGGGCTGGGCGGCGGTGCTGATAGGTACGGCGATCCTCCTGTTCACGGGTTGGGCGTGGATCGATCCCGCGCTGAGCATCGGGATCAGCTTGTTCATCCTGTACAACGCGGTGCGCACGTTGCACAAAGGCACCGACATCCTGATGCAGGCCGCACCGGCAGGTCTCGACGAGAACACCGTGCGCGGGCGCTTGCTGAAGATCCCCAACGTTACCGACGTGCACGACCAGCACGCCTGGACATTGGACGGCAATTACACCGTGCTCACGCTGCACATCACTGCCAGCGGAGTCGACGATACCGGCATGCTGCGGGTGAAGCAAGAAGCACGCAAGGCCCTCCATGACATGGGCGTGCACCACGCCACCATCGAGTTGGAAATGCCGGGTGAAGGTTGTGCGGTGAAGTAGTCCGATGCCACCCGCTACTTTGGGCCGATGAACGCCGGCTCTTGCGCCATTCTTTTGCTAGCACTGACCTCCGGGATCCCCGGGTCGGCGCAGGGTGTGGTGATCAACGAGCTCCAATGCGCCGGTGATGGCCCTGATCGGGTGGAGCTGCTCAACACGGGCAGCAGACCGATCGATCCCAACGGTTTGCGTTTCACGTTGAAGGATCGCACAGCCGTTCTGGAAGGGGCGGTGATCCTGCGCCGGGGTGAACGCTGTGTGGTCACCTTCGGAAGTCAGACTGAAGCAGGCTTGCCGCATATCGGCTTCGGTCTTCCGCGCAGCGGCGGTAACCTGTTGATGATCTCGGCAGATGGTTCCTCCATCCTCGACCTGTGCTCATGGCCAGCCATGCCCGCGGATGTTTCCATCGGTCGGCAACCGGATGGCGGTGCGGGTTGGAGTTTTTTCGCACAACCCAGCTTCGGCTCCGGCAACAGCTCCGGACCATCCGTCCAAAGGATCGCTTCAACACCACATGCGGAACGGCCTGCTGGTTCCGTGGCGCCTGGATCGTTGATCCCGCTGAGCGCAGAGGCAGGCTGCACGATCCGTTATACTGTTGATGGCAGTGTGCCAACATGGGACAACGGCTTCGAATACACAGCCCCCATCGCGGTTGAATGGAACACCATCATCAAGGCGCGCACCTTCAAGAAGGATGAACTGCCCAGCCCCGATCTCACGGGCACCTATATCACCTCGACTCAAGCAACGCCCTGGGTCGCCCTGAACTTCCCCAGGTCGGATGGATGGGACGGCGCGATGACGGAGGCTACGGTGGAACTTTTCGGGATCGATACCGCGGGAGTTCGCGAAGTGAAGGTGCGTGAGAGCGGGAGTGGCTCTCGAAGCTTGCCGAAACGCAACCTGAAAATACAGGTGCATGGTCAGGGCACCCTGCCATGGCCGGAGGTCGGCGCAGGGCACGAAGCGCTGCTGCGTGCCGATGCCACACCGCATGCTTTCCTGCACAACCGTTTCATGGAGTGCATCGCCCGGCAGGCCGGAAGCCATGTGGATGTCCAGACGTCGCTGCCGGTGGATCTGTATTTCAACGGCAGCTATCATGGTCTGTACCGCCTGATGCCACCGAAGGATGAGGATTGGTTACGCGCGGTGCATGGCCATGAAGCGATGGATGTGCTGCACGGCCCATCGCTGCGCAGGATCGATGGTGATCGCGAGCATGTTCACGCGGCGTACGAAGCACTCCTTACCGGTGCCCCGGTGGACACCTTGGAAACACTCATCGATGTGGCCAGCCTCGTGGACCTTGCCTGCTTCGACCTGTGGACCGGTCGCGCTGACCATGATCTGAACGTTCGCTGCTGGCGACCGAAACTGCCGGGCGGAAAATGGCGCTGGATCCTGTACGATATGGACTTGTGGGCCCCTTCCGACGACAACAGTCTCGCCCGCATGTGCGGCGAAGCGGTACCGGTAGCGCCGTACTTACCACAGCTCCTGTACGCGCCAACACTGCGTGATCGACTGCTCGCGCGCATGAGCGCAATGCTGGCAACGGTACTGGAACCCGCACACGCACGAACATTGGTGGACAGCCTTTACCAAGCCCACGAGGACGCGCTTGTCAGGGACCATGCCCGCTGGAAAGACGAGATGGAAATTCCAGCGCCTCAAGAAACACGTGATGCGTTACGGGCTTTCACCGATCAGCGGAACACCCGCGTGCTGGAGCAGCTCTCGGAACGCACCGGACTCGGGCTACGTACTCTTTCGATCGCCACCAGCCCGGAGAACGGTGGAAGCGTGCAGATCGAAGGTCTCCCCTTGCCGGAGTTACCTATGAAGTTCACGGCGTTCGATGGTGTGCCGATGCACCTGCAGGCGATCCCTGCCGAGGGCTACGAATTCGTGGAGTGGAAACAGATGGAAGGAGACGATACGATAACTGTCGATCCCCGTAAGTCGCACAAGCTCACCGCCGTGTTCCGGCACATCGGCACTGTTCCTGGAACGGTTTCGGGATCAAGCCACCACCGCTTGCAGCAACCCGATGAAGAGCGCCTTGCCATCCGTGTTCCCCAAGCGCGGATCGGCAGCACGCTCGGGGTGCGGCATCATGCCGAAAACGTTGCGGCCTTCGTTGCACACCCCGGCGATGTTCTCCACGCTGCCGTTCGGGTTCGCATCGGGCGTGATGTTGCCCACCGCATTGCAATAGCGGAAAAGCACCTGCTGTTTAGCGTTCAATTCCTTCAGCGTATCCGCGCTCGCGTGGTAGCGGCCCTCACCATGAGCGATCGGAATGCGCATAGCATTGCCCTTCAGCGCGCTGGTGATGGCGCTGTCCTTCGTTTGCGGCTTGATGAAGACATTCCTGCAAACGAACTGCTGGCCGCTGTTGTGGAGCAAGGCACCGGGCAGCAGGCCTGCCTCGCACAGCACTTGGAAACCGTTGCACACACCGAAGACCAAGCCTCCTACTTTGGCATGCGCGGCCACTTCCTGCATGATGGGTGAGAAGCGCGCGATGGCCCCGCTGCGCAGATAATCGCCATAGCTGAAACCGCCAGGGAGCACCACCAGTTCACATCCCCGCAGGTCATGCTCCTTATGCCAGAGCCGCTCCACGGGTTTGCCCGTGAGCGCCTCGAGCACGTATACCATGTCCTCGTCGCAGTTCGAACCCGGGAAGGTGACAACACCGCTCTTCATATGCTCCACGCCCTGGCTTGTACCCTGCGACGCGGCCGCGAAAATAGAACGCCGCCGCAGGCAGCGCTGCTCAACCCCATTGTACCGTGCAACCGATCACCAACAAGGCCAGGAAGGCCAGTTCGGCCAACCACATGCGGCGCGTTACGAGCACTGGATAAGCGAACAGTACGGCGAGGGGTACAGCGATGAGCACCACGGGGAAGGTGCGATGCACGATCAACTCAAGGGCGATCACGGCCAATAGCGACCAGCACAAGGCGAGAAAGGCGGAGCGGCTGTTGCGCTCCCGCATCACACTGCCTTGGTAACTGCGTGCATAAGCAAGCACCCCCAAGGCCATGAACGGCACCAGGACCATCAGCATCACGGCCAGGCTCTTGCCGGTGGGTAGGCCTTGATGCACGGCTTCGGTGATGCTCGCAATGGGATGGGTTGCGGACAACCCCAAGAGGCGCATGACACCCCAACAGAAATAGAACGCCAATGCAGCCCCGGCCAAAGGCATGGCATACTCGCGCCAATCGAAGGGGCGCATCACGCTCACCGCTGCCCAAACAGCCACCACCATGAAGGCATAGGGCAGGTAGAACAGAGCAGCCATGCCGATGAGGACCCCTGAATTGAACAAGGTGCCGTTCACAGTGCTACGGCCTTGAAGGGCGAAGGCGCGGCGAAGCGCTAACAGCAGGGGCAACATTCCGCATAGTGCCGGAGAGAGCAGTTGTCCTCCCACCAGGCCCATGAGCAACAGCAGCAGAATGGCGGGCAACCGGTTGCGCCGATCGAAGAGTTCAGCATTGTTGGCAGTGCTGGCCAATAAGGGAGCCAACCAGCCCAGGGCCGCGAGACCCAACAAGCCCTGGAGCCATGGCCATGGTGCGGTGGCGGTGGTGATCATCGAGAACAGCGGCATACCCACCGTTGCACCCGCTGGAGTTGGCACCGCCACTTGTCCCCACCAAAGCAGGACCATCACCGGAAGCAGGAGCAGCAGCACCAACGGCTGGTCTGTGCGAAAGGGGGCTGCGAGGAACCGGGGACCGGGCATGCGTCTCGTGCCGATGTATCGGCGTGTTTCATCCCGACGCGTCGGGGGGCGGCGGAAAAAGAGCGCGGCTATATTTGCGCGCGCCTACCAAACCGGCAGGCGGGTTCAGCACACGGCACCATGAGAGATTTCTGGTTCGGCTTCGGCCACGTCATGCAATGGCTACTCAGCTTCCTGGTGAAACTGGATTGGTTACCCGTCATCGTCTTCACCATCGTCATGGCCATCGGTGCGATCTATTGGCTGATGCTCCAGAACCGCTTCAACCAGCGGGCGAAGGAGAAGGGCGAACACATCTGAACCCGATCAGACCTGTTGGGGGGCGGGTGTTTTCACCACCGGCTTGCGCACCAGGTCGTGCCCGATATCGTTGCGGCACATTTTGCCTTCGTATCCGATCACAGCAGCGGCCAGATAGGCCTTCGTGATCGCATGTTCAACGTCCTTGCCGAAGGCCGTAACGGCCATTACCCGGCCACCTGCGGTCAACAGGCGTTCGCCTTTCTGCACAGTGCCGGCTTGGAACACGTAAGCATCCTTCACCAGTTCGATCCCCGTGATCGGCTTGCCTGAGGTGTATTCGCCGGGGTAACCATCGGCGGCCAGAACAACGCTCACGGCCGTTCGGTCATCCACGTCCACATGGCGTTCGCTCAGCGTGCCGCTGGCAATGCCCTCGAACAGGTCCAGCAGATCGCTGCGCAAGCGGGGAAGCACGACCTGGGTCTCGGGATCGCCGAGCCGCACATTGTATTCGATCACATAGGGCTCACCGTTCACGTTCATCAGGCCCATGAAGATGAAGCCTTGGTAAGGGATCCCATCCTCGCGCAGGCCGCGCACGGTGGGTGCGGCAACGCGGTCGTGCACCTTCTGCATGAAGTCCTTGTCGGCCATGGGCACAGGGCTTACCGCTCCCATGCCGCCTGTGTTGGGGCCGGTATCGCCGTTGCCCACGCGCTTATAATCACGCGCTGCGGGCAGCATCTTGAAGGCATCGCCATCGGTGATCAGGAAAGCGCTGACTTCCGTGCCATTGAGGAATTGCTCGATCACCACCTTCTCCCCGGCCGCACCGAAACTCTTTCCGCTGAGCATACCCTTCACCGTACGTTCCGCTTCCTTGATGTCCTTGGTGATCACCACTCCCTTGCCCGAGGCCAGGCCATCGGCCTTGATCACATAGGGAGCAGGGATCTTCTGCAAGTGTTCGATGGCCGCCGCCAGTTCATCCTTGCCGAAACTGCGGTGTGCAGCCGTGGGGATGTTGTGGCGGAACATGAAGTCCTTCGCGAACTCCTTGCTGCCTTCCAGCCGGGCGCCCTCCTTGCGGGGGCCGATGACCGTAACATCCTTCAACTGTGGATCATCGGCGATGCGATCGTGCAACCCGTCCACCAATGGTTGCTCGGGGCCCACCACCACCATGCTGATCTCCTTCTCCAGCAGGAAGGTGCGCAACGCCTTGTGGTTGTTGATGTCGATGCCGGCGGGTCGTCCGTGACGGATGCTCCCCGGATTTCCCGGTGCCACATAGAGCGCATCGAGCAACGTGCTCTGCGCGATCTTCCACGCCATGGCGTGCTCGCGGCCACCCGCTCCGATCAATAACACGTTCATGCCGTTCTTCTTTCGCGCAAAGGAAGGCGCGCGCCCGCCGATCCCCGAAACAACTTATCGACAGTAGGTTGAAAGAGGAAGGTGCACTGCGGAAGGTGAGGCACGTGATGGCGCACTTTCCACAAGGCACACTTCACTTCATCAATGGGTATGCTCTACGCGCTTGATGCTGCAACCCTTGTTGCGTGTGGTTGCGGGGTCGATGGGCTTGCCCGCGACCATGTTGTTGATGGCATCGTTGAGGTAGTGCGCGGTAGCAGCAGCCGCGCTCCCCACGTTGTCATCGATGGCACCGATGTAAGCGAGCTTCATGTTCTTATCGAAGAGATAGACGTGCGGCGTTGTGCGCGCCCCGAAGGCATCGGCCACAACATGGTCCTTATCCACCAGATAGTGCCCGTTGTAGCCCTTGGCGCGGTAGTGCGCTTTCATTTCATCGAAGCTGTCATCGTCCGTGCGCTTCGCTTCGTTGCTGTTCACCAGGGCGAACCCGATGCCGTTCTTCTTGCACAGATCACCGATCGCCGGGTACCGTCCTTCCCATCCCTCGCTACCCTCACTGCCCACGACGAACGGACACGTATTGCAACTGAAGACCACCAGCAATCCATTGGTGCCGGCGATCTGTTTCAAGGTGAACTCCTTGCCGTTGACATCCATCATGGACTGGTCGGGTTTGGGCAAGGAGGTCCCGATCGTAAGCGTAGGCAGTTCATGGGGTGCTGCGGCCAGCAAGGCCAGTGCGCCGATGGAGAGAAGTGCTTTCGTGAGCATGTGGTTTCCGTTATTGGAATTTGGTCAGGAACAAGGGTACCGAAGGTACCTGTACGGATCCACGCCGGCTCCTGGCCGGTCCGCTAAAAAACCTGAATGCCGCAGGACGTGGTGAGCCGTTAGAACACTTGCGCCACGATGGCGCGCACCGCCTCGCTACGGCCCATGGTATAGAAGTGCAGGCAAGGGGCACCTGCCGCCTTCAACTCCAAGGCTTGTTGCACGCCCCAGGCAATACCCATCTGCTTCACCGCTTCATCGTCCTTGCAGCGCTCCAGCGCGTTGGTGTATTCCACGGGCAGATCGATGTGGAAAGTCTTGGGCAGGAACTTGGTCTGTTTGAGGTTGGTGATGGGTTTGAGGCCGGGTATGATGGGCACGGTGATGCCGTTCGCCCGGCACTGGTCCACGAAGGCGAAGTACTTGCGATTGTCGAAGAACATCTGTGTCACCAGATACTCAGCCCCGGCATCCACCTTCTTCTTCAGGTACGCCATGTCGGTGCTCATGTTCAGTGCCTCAGGATGCTTCTCCGGGTAACAGGCTGCGCCAACGCAGAGATCGGTAGGTGCGGCTTCCTGCTCTTCCTCGTACATGTACTTACCCCTGTTCAAGCCGTTGATCTGCTCGATCAGTTCCACAGCATGTGCATGGCCATCACGTTCAGGGATGAAGTGCGGCTCGTTCTTCACCGCATCGCCCCGCAGGGCCAGCACGTTGTCGATGCCGAGGAAGTTGAGTTCGATCAGCGCATCCTCGGTGTCCTCCTTGCTGAAGCCCCCGCATATCAAGTGCGGCACGCTGTCCACATTGTACTTGGCCTTGATCATGGCGCATATGCCCACGGTGCCGGGCCGCTTGCGCAGGCGGATCTTCTGCAGGAGCCCGTGGCCGCGCTCCTTGTAGATCACTTCCTCCCGGTGGTATGTGACATTGATGAAGCTCGGTTTGAACTCCATCAATGGATCGATGCCTTCGTAGATGCTGTTGATGTCCCGGCCTTTCAACGGGGGCAGGATCTCGAACGAGAACAGCGTTCCCTTCGCCGCGCGCAGATGGTCAATGACTTTCATTCCAGGTCCCTGGTGGCACATGCCGAACAGGGCGCGCGAAGATATCCGGAGGGCAACACGCCATGGACCGGGAGAGGCAGCCTATATCGTGCTCAACGCAGCAGGGTCACATGTCCCGTGTACTCGCGACCATCAACGAGCGTGAGGATATAGAAGTAGGTACCCTCGCTGACGTCCTTTCCGTTCCACGTATTGCGATAGCTGAGGCTCTCGAACACCATGTTGCCCCAGCGGCTGTATACCCTCAGGTGGGAATTGCTGTAGTACTGCAGTCCCGAGAATTCCAGATAGTCGTTCAGGCCGTCGTTGTTGGGGCTGAACACATTGGGGATGATGATGTCAACCGGAAGGATGGTGTAGATGGACGAAATGGTATCCGTACATCCATCGGTGGTGGTGATGATGAGGGTCACTTGGTAGTTACCGGGGCCGTTGTATTCATTGGAAGGGTTCTGGCCATTGTCGGTGTTGCCATCGCCGAAACTCCATGACCAGTCCACGATGGTGGCACCATTGCCCAGGCTTGTATCGTCGAAGGTCACAGTGGTGCCCGGCGGAGCAGGCGAAGGCGGATCGGCCGTGAAGCCTGCCGTTGGGTCAGGCGCGCTCACTACGTTCACACTTGCCGATGTCCCGGTGCATCCATTGGCATCGGTCACTGAAACGGAGTAGGTACCGGTACCCACTGTGATCGTTGGGTCCGTACCGCCATTGCTCCATGTGTAGTTGGAGTATTGTTGTGTGGTGCCGAGCGTGGTGGGCTCACCACCGCAATTGAAAAGCACACCGGTGATCACGGGCTGTGGAGCAGGGTTCTCCGTTACCGTGAACGGAGGACTGGTGAGTGGGCAGCTGCCCAAAACGCCGGTAACGGTGTACGTGCCTGAACCGACAGTGATGCTCTGCCCGGTAGCGCCGTTGCTCCAGAAATAATCGGTGAAACCCGGTCCGGCGTCGATCGTGGTGACCTCGCCAGCGCAGATCGAATTATCACCCGTGATCTGCGGTGGGGCTCCCGGACTGAGGACCACTTCCACCACGATGTTCACCGTTGTGGTGAGCGGCGGCGCACCGTTGTCCGTTCCCTGATATTCGACGGTATGGAACCCGATGTCCGATACCGTGGGGGTGAACCCGCTGACGATGGAAGCGGTGATGCCCGAAGTATTGCTGACCTCCGCATAGCTCGGCAGTGTGGTGCAGGAACTCGTGGCAACAACCGTCTGGCCGGTCTCGGGCGCAATGAAATCCATCGGGATCTCGGTGTAAGAACCCGTGCACACCACGATGGTGTCGCACAAGTATGCGCTGCTGGCGATAGGCGCGATGTTCTGTGTGGTACTGACCGTGCTGAACACGAAGTGTTTGTAGTCCAGCCAATCAACGCCATCCGCGTTACCGAAGGGACCATCGTACGCGTTGCCCGGTTGATCGAAGGTGCCGAACTGGATGTAATCGACACCATTGCCCAAGTTGGCGCCCACCACAGCAGGGAATCCACCAAAGCCACCGGAGCCGCCGCTCGCATCGCCAGTGGTCCAATCCATTTCCTTGTAGCAGAAGCTCACATTGTTGCCCACGCCGAGAATAGGGTCGCTGCCGTCGGTGATGATCAATTGAATGAAGACCTTCTTGTCCGTGTACTGGGAGAAGTAGCCGCAATCATCCCAGTTCACATAGAGCGCCGTTGGGGTGATCTTGTACTTCACGGTCCCGCCGTTCAGCCCCAAGCCGTCATCGCCGCGTGTGTCAATGTCGGCCCAGAAGGGGGCCACCATGACGAAACCGGCGGTTGGGAACGGGTCGGCCGTGAACGTGCCATAGGGTGCATCGAAGGAGATGTTCCCGTTGTTGTTGATGTACAGGTTGCTGTAGTTGGAGCCGTAGAGGTTGAACTGGAACGGGATGGTGATCTGGCCGCTGGAAAAGTCATCGTTGGGTGCCATGGCCAACGTGTAAGTAGCATCGGGCTGGATCCAACAATCACAGGCGAAGTTGCCCCCACCCTTTGGGCTGCCTGCGGGTTGCACAGCGGCTTGGGCGCGAGGCGCAGGAGGAATGGGCCGCACGTTGCCTGCGGGCAGAGTGCCCTGTGCTTTGCTCAGATCGTATTGTCCAACGGGCAATTCGATCGTTTGTGCACTCAAAGAAAGAGGCAATAACGCAGCAACCCATCCAAGGGTCCGGAGAGTAGGTGTCATGGTTGTTCGGTACGATATTCTGAAAGCCTCACTTGATCAACGTCACATGCCCGAAGTATTCCTTGCGGGCACCCTCGTTCTCCGGAGCGACCTTCAGCTTCCAAGTGTAAATGCCTTGGGCCAGCACTTCGCCGCCATTGCGGTGCTTTCCATCCCAAGCCTGGTGTTGATCGGTGCTTTGGAAAAGGATACCGCCCCAGCGATCGAAGACGGTCAGTTCGTGCTGGCCGGGGTCGTTGCCCAACACACTGGGCAACCAAGTGTCGTTTATGCCATCGCCATCCGGGGTGAAGGTGTTCGGCACATAAACCAGCAGCGGATCACGGATGTCGATCACCTTGCACAAGGTGTCTGTGCATCCGTACATGTCCTGCACGGCAAGACAGACATCATAAAGTCCGCCCAGGGTGTTGGGGAATTCGAAGAGCAGTTCGGGATCTTCGCTTGTGCCCAGCACCTCACCGGTCTCCTGCGCCGTGATCGTCCAATCGAAGTTGATGGCGTACGGATCCGTGCTCGTGAGCAACACCGCGCTGTTCTGCACTGTTGCGGGATTCGGGTACGCAATGAATTCGGCCAGCGGTGCTGGCTCCACCAGGATCATGTCGGCATAGGTGAGGTTACCTACGCAACCGCTGTCGCTGGTAACGGTAAGGCTCACCGTCCAAGCGCCAGGTGTATTGTAGGTGTATTGCTGCGTGGTGAGGTTGCTGCCCGTTCCACCATCACCCATGTCCCAAGCCGCTATCTCCGAATAAACAGGGTCGGTGTTGTTGGTGAATTCCACATCCAGCGGAGCGCAACCGGCCAGGGGGAAGGCGCTGAACTGCACCACCGGTAAAAGGTTGATGAGCACATCCACCTGCGCGGTATCCGTGAGTGCGCTGCATGCGCCTATCCCGTAGGCCACATAGCGGTAACTGCCGTTCTGGTCGGTGGCCGGCATCAATGTGCCGGTGTGCACGGCCATGGCCGGGTTCAACCAGGCGCCACCTGGATCGGGTGTGCCACCCAGCAGCGTGAAGAGCACTGTGGGACTTCCATCAGCACAGATATCGAAAGCTACATCAGTCCCCGCGATCGGCACAGGGTCGAAGCTGATCGTAACGTTGGCAGTCTTCGTTGGGCAAGGTGCGGTACCCACCATCGTGTAGGTATAGATGCCCGGCAGCGCTACGGCGGGATCAAGCGGGTTGGCGAAAGCTGCAAGGTTCGGATCAACCCACGAGCCACCGGCATCCGGCGTTCCACCAAGAGCAGTGATGAGATCGAAAGGAGCATCGGCACGGCACAGAGCCAATGTTGCGTCCTGTCCAGCATCAACCGGTTGGTTGATGGTGATGGTGACGGTGCTGCTCGCCGTGGGGCATGGCAGAATGCCGGTGATGGTATAGGTGTAGATCCCAGCGGGATCGATGGCGGGATCCATCAAACCCGAATGCGGTGCGCTGTTCGGATCGGTCCATGTGCCGCCTCCTTGTGGTGTGCCCCCGAGCAACGTGAAAAGATCCACGATGGCATTGTCGGCACAGTAGGTTCCAACGCCCGGTGTACCGGGATCGGGAGTGGTGGAAATGGTGACCGTTACAATGCCCACGGTCGGGCAAGGCGATCCATTGCCGAGGATGTATGCGTAGTCGCCATTGATATCCACTGCCGGATCAAGCGTTCCGCTGAAGGGGTTCCCATTGGGGTCCTGCCACACGCCACCCAAAGGAGGATTACCGGTGAACAATGTGAAAAGGTTGATCGGTGGTGCGGCGGTACAGGTACTGAGGGCCGTTGGCGCAATGGTGATACCCACGGGCAACACTTCCACAATGAGGTTGTACGTAGCGGTGAGAGGGGGAGCACCATTATCGGTAGCCTCGAATGTGACGGTATGGAAACCGATCTCCAGTGGCGTGGGTGTGAATTCACCGATGATCTGGATCGAGTTGGCGCCGCTGGTGTTGATGATCTCCACGTAGTTGCTCAACGTAAGTGCGGTGCTGAAGCCGGTGGTCACCTGGTTCGGCTCCGGTGAGAGGAAGGTCATGTCCAATTGTGCGGTCTGCCCAACGCATGTTGTAACCGTATCGCACAACGTTGTGCCACTGCCGATGGGCGGTATGTTGCTGGTGAACACCGACGTGGTATACACGAACTGCTTGAAGTCGAGCCAGTCGATCCCATCGTTCAGCAGAAAGGGGCCGTCATAGAAAGCACCGGGTTGATCGGGACGTGTGAACTGGATGTAGTCCGTTCCATTGCCGCGGTTGGCACCTACGTTGGCAGCGGTACCCCCGAAACCATTGGTACCGCTGGAGGCGGCACCAGTGGTCCATTCCATCTCCTTGTAGCAGAAGCTCACGTTCTTGCCGATGCCGATCACCGGGTCATTTCCATCGGTGAGGATCAACTGGAACGTGTTGAGTTTGTCGACCATCATGCTGTAGTAACCGACCTCCACCCAGTTGATGAAGATGGCTGTTGGGGTCACCTTGTACCATACCTCGCCACCATTCACGGGCCTGGTGTCAACATCGGCCCAGAAGGGCGCAACCATGGGCTGGCCGAACATCGGGAAGCCGGAGGAAGTGAACCCGCCGAAGGCGAAGTCGAAAGTGACGTTGCCGTTGTTGTTGATCCACAAACTGTTGTACATATCCCCATACAGATCGAAGGTGAAGGGGATGGAGATCTGGTTGCTCGAGCCGTCGTCATTGGGCTGCATCGCCAGTGTGTAGCTGGCATCCGGTGCGATCCAGCAATCGCAACCCGCACCATTGCCTTTGGCTGAACCAAGAGAGGCGGGAGCCAACCGCTTGCCGGCGGCCGGGGTTCCGTTCGTTGATGAAGACACCACCCTGAAATCGGAACGACCATCCAATGCACCTGTGGCCTTCAACGCCGCATGGTCGGCCTCGCTCAGAGCTGTCCGCTGGCCCAGCAACGCGATCTGCGACCAGAGGATCGCCCCAGCAATACAAACGGCTATGCGCGTAACCTGTGTCATGGTGGGGAATTTTGCCTACCTGATGTTGAGCATCACGACCTGCCCCTTGCTCATGGGTTTTCCTCCCGGCCCAATGGCTTCGATCGCATAAAAGTAGTAGCCCTCCGCACAGCGTAACCCGTTCACATCGCGACCGTCCCACGGGGTCAGGTCGTCCGCACGGTACACCAGCTTGTCGTTGGACGCGCTGTAGATGCTCACATTGATGCTGCTGAGCCCGGTGCCACTTACCTCCAACGCATCGTTCACGCCATCCTCGTTCGGGGTGAACACATTGGGGATGAACAATTGGGCCTCCTCCACGATATTGGTGGTTGCTCCTTCATCATTCCCGGCAACGTTCTCCTGTTCAGTGTTTTCGGACGAAGGGACCCGCGCATCACCAGGCTCCGCTGGCTGCGGGTCGGCTGCGATATGTTCTTCGGCCTTTTCAATGATCGCGTTCACCCTATCGATGAACGGTCCCGGCACTTCGGAATTCGCGGCTTCGGTCGTCCGGGGCTCATTGATAGCCGGAGGTTCGACCATTGCGTTCCCGGTCTCATGTGGTACAGGGGGCTCTGCCCCAGCGGTGCTGTTCGTTGTACGATCCGGTGCGGAAAGCGGTATCTCCTCCGCTTCCTTCACATCCGCTGCAGCTTGACCGGTTGGCACCACCAGTTCGGGTTCCTGAACCTTGGGTTCATCCGGGATGGCTGCAGCTACGGACGGTTCAACCTTGGCCATTGGGGCCGGCAATTCATCGCTTCCGCTCAAGCCGAGCCACAGGCCACCCGCCACCACGGCCGCGGCCAACCCACCTCCTACCCATGCGGCGAGGCTTCCACCTGCAGCCGCACCATGGCCCAATTGTCCGCTGATGCTGGTCCATACGCCCGGATCAACGGGAGCCTCGGCACCCTTCAATCCATTTCGGAACATCTCCGTCAAGGGGTCGGTACCACCAGCAACAGCCGCTTCGGCCATGCGCCCTTGGATACCCTGCCACAAGGCGGGGTCCACGGGTGCTTCAAGATCGCCGAGGCGGTCGCGGAGCATGTCGATCAGTTCATCCTGCTTGTTCATCGTGTACATAAGGTGCTGCGGCTTCCTTGGGAAGCAGCTTGCGCAGGTAAGCCCGCGCTTTCATGAATTGGCTTTTGCTGGTGTTCTCGCTCACACCCAATTGATCGGCGATCTCCTTGTGGGAGAACCCTTCGATGGCGAACATGTTGAAGACGATCTTGTAGCCTGGCGGCAGGCTCTGTACCAAGGCCATCAATTCTTCGGTGCTCATGCTGCTCACAACATGGGCGTCCTCACTGTGGAGGTGCTCGGCGTCAGCCAGATCGATGCTATGGTCGAAGGGCTTGTTGCGGCGCAGATGGTCCAAGGCCGTATTCACCATGGTGCGTGCGATCCAGCCACCCAAGGGGCCATCCCCGCGGTACAGGTCCATTTTCTGGAAAACCTTGACGAACCCGTCCTGCAGGATATCCTTCGCTTGGTCGCGACTATGGGCATATCGGAGGCACACGGCCATCATTTTCCTGGAGTAAGCCTGGTACAGCGCCTTCTGTGCAGCCGGCTCATTGCGGCGGCATCCTTCAACCATTCTTTCGTCGGTCATGGCGCTGTTCCGCGGCTATGATGCGGACCACCCTGCAAAAGTTGCCCCGAAGCCCCCCAAAGACAAGGCCCAGCCTCATGGGGCCGGGCCTTGTCGCAGGAACCAAAAGGTCACTGGGAGACCTTCAGCAGGTGCTGCACCCGTCTGCCTTGGGCAAATTCGGCCACAAGTGTGTAGGTCCCAGGGGTTAAGCTTTGAATGTTCAACAGCTGTGAAGTGCCGTCCTGCAGGGATCGGATCGCCAGTACCACCCGACCGTCGGCGGCCAGAATGCTGAACCCATCAGGGGCAGTGCTGCCAGCCCACTGCACCCACACTGCATCCGTTGCCGGATTAGGCGAAACTGTCAATACCGGTTCCGTCGCTGAACCGCTCATGACACCGGTGATCGCTGACACCTCCACTTGGAGCACGTACTCCGACACCAGGGGCGTGGGGGCATCGTTACTGGCCGTGAAGGTGATGTAGTGCGTGCCGGGCAGGGCGCCGGTCGCGTCGATCTCGAAGGTAAGATCCACGAACTCCGCCGGACCCTCATTCACCTGGGCGAAGTTGGGCAGCGTGGGTGCTGAGGAGACACAGCTGACCTGCTGGCCCGGACCTCCCGGGGTGACGATAAGCCTCCGCATGATGGATTGCGACCGTTCGCCACCACTGCTGAACTGCACAATGACCGTATCGCAATTGAACGTGCTGCCGATCACAGGCGGAACACCCGCACCGGCCGTGTTCATGTAGAAATGCGTGCTGTCGAGCCAGTGCACTCCGCTGGTATCGGCGTAGGCACCGCTGTACACATCGTTATCCCAGCCAAAACGACCGATCTGGGTGTGGTCGATCCCGTTGCCAGCATTGACCCCGGCAGTTGCGGAGAATCCGCCAAAACCGTTCACGCCGCCGGAAGCCGCACCTGTGGTCCATTGCATGTCCTTATAACAGAAGCTCACGTTGTTGCCACCGGGGATCACTGGGTCGGTGCCATCGGTTATGATGAGTTGGAATGTGTTCCGCTTGTCCCATTGCATGGCGTAGTAGCCCACATCCACCCAGTTCAGGTATACGGCTGTGGGTGTGACCTTGTACAACACAACCCCGTTCAAGTGATCCGTGGTGTCCGCAATGGTGCTATCCCTCGTATCAACGTCGGCCCAGAAGGGAGCCACCATCGGGAAACCGGCAGTGGGAAATGGGTCGGCTGTGAAGGTCCCGTAAGGTGAGTCGAACGAAATGTTCCCGTTGTTGTTGATGTAAAGTGAAGTGAACTGCTGACCCAAAAGATCGAAGGTGAACGGGATGCTGATGAGCCCGGTGGAGGCGTCATCATTGTCGTACATCGCCAGGCTGTAGCTGCTGTCAGGCTCCACCCAGCAATCGCACGGGCCGCTTTTGGCGCTGCCCCCGGGCGTGAAAGCATCTGGTGATACCGGTCCAGTGATCACCACCGCATCCACCGGCAACTGCCCCACCGATTTCAGGACATCGTACTGTGCGGGGGTAAGAACGGTCTGCGCATTGGAACCGGAGGTGGCCAATGCCAGGCAGAAGAGAGGGTAAAGTGGTTTCATGGTGGTGCTGTTCAGGGCAAGACGAATGTAGATCGGCCTTTGCTGCCTCCGGAGGAGGAAGATGCGGTCTACATTCGCGCCCCGTTTTACGGGCCTTCATGGACCACATCCGCAACTTCTGCATCATCGCCCACATCGACCACGGCAAGAGCACCCTGGCCGACCGCCTGTTGCAGATGACCGGCACCATCGCCGACCGGGATATGCAAGCGCAGGCCCTGGATGACATGGACCTGGAGCGCGAACGTGGGATCACCATCAAGAGCAAGGCGATCCAGATGGACTACACGCTCGATGGCAAGAAGTACATCCTCAATCTTATCGACACGCCCGGTCACGTGGACTTCAGCTACGAGGTGAGCCGATCCATTGCGGCCTGCGAAGGCGCCTTGCTGATCGTCGATGCCACACAAGGCATACAGGCGCAAACCATCAGCAACCTGTACCTCGCGCTGGAGCACAACCTCACGATCATCCCCGTCCTCAACAAGATGGACCTGCCCTCGGCCAATCCGGAGGAAGTGAAGGACCAGATCGTGGACCTGATCGGCTGCGAGCGGGAGGACATCCTCCCTGCCAGTGGTAAAACCGGGCTCGGGGTGGACAAGATCCTGGAGGCGGTGGTAGCCAGGGTTCCTGCACCGAAAGGCGATCCCAAAGCGCCGTTGCAAGCGCTGATCTTCGATAGCGTCTTCAACAGTTTCCGTGGGATCATCGCTTACTACCGCGTGATGAACGGCACCATCCGCAAGAACGATAAGGTGAAATTCTTCAACACCGAGGTCACCTATGGCGCCGATGAAGTGGGCATCCTGAAAATGGACCTGCGCCCACGCGATGAAGTGCTGGCTGGCGATGTCGGCTACATCATCAGCGGCATCAAGACCGCAAGCGAGGTGAAGGTGGGGGACACGATCACGCACCAGGATCGCCCGTGCCTGGAGGCGATCAAGGGGTTCGAGGATGTGAAACCGATGGTTTGGGCGGGCATCTTCCCGGTGGACACCGACGATTACGAGGAGCTGCGCGACGCGATGGAGAAGCTCAAGCTCAACGACGCCAGCCTCACCTGGACACCCGAGAGCAGCGCCGCGCTCGGCTTCGGTTTCCGTTGCGGTTTCCTTGGCCTGTTGCACATGGAGATCATCCAGGAACGGCTGGAACGCGAGTTCAACATGACCGTGATCACCACCGTGCCCAACGTGGGCTATGTGGTCACGAAGACCAATGGCGATGTAGTGAACGTGCATAACCCCAGCGAACTACCGGAGGTGATGCACATCGAGAAGATCGAAGAGCCATACATCAAGGCGCAGGTGATCACCAAGAGTGAATACACCGGCGCGATCATGACGCTGTGCATCGAGAAGCGTGGCATGCTCATCGGCCAGAATTACCTGACCACCGATCGCGTGGAACTCTCCTTCGAACTGCCCCTTGGCGAAGTGGTGTTCGACTTCTTCGACAAGCTGAAATCCATCTCGCGTGGCTATGCATCGTTCGATTACCACCCGATCGGTTTCAAGGAGAGCGATCTGATCAAGCTGGACATCCTGTTGAACGGTGAGCAAGTGGACGCGCTGAGCGCACTGATCCACCGCGACCACGCGCACGAGTTGGGCAAGAAGATGTGCAGCAAGCTGAAGGAACTCCTCCCCCGCCAGCAGTTCGACATTCCGATCCAAGCGGCCATCGGCGCCAAGATCGTGGCGCGCGAAACGGTGAAGGCCCTGCGGAAGGACGTTACGGCCAAGTGTTACGGCGGTGACATCAGCCGTAAGCGTAAACTGCTTGAGAAGCAGAAAGAGGGCAAGAAGCGGATGCGCTCTGTGGGCTCAGTGGAGATACCGCAGCAGGCCTTCCTTGCGGTGTTGAAATTGGATTGAGGAGATCAGTTGTTCCGCTCCCAAAGGGTCGCGTACGCGTTCGCGAACACCTTCACGTACGACTTGCCCAGCACCTCTGGCAGCGGTGGCATAGCCCGTACGCAGCTATCGCCTGCATAACCCAGCACCACGATGTAGTCCATCGGTGGGCACAAGGAGTCATCAGCACAACGCAGCAACCAGCGCCACCGTTCGGGCTTGCCCTTGATCGCATGTCGTAGCGCCTCAGCAGCTGCACCATCGCGCTCGAACCACACCTTGTCACGCTTGGTGAGCACAATGCCTTTGTGTTCCGTTGCCAGGCCGGCGAATTGGTGTTGCAGCAACCAGTCGTCCTCGCAATATGCCGGTGCAACGATGGTATTCGGCTTCAGGTGCGCGAGGACTTCATGCCCGAACCGATGTTCATCGGCATAGTGCGCCATGCGACGTTCGATGTAAACCGTGCGCAGCGTATGCAACGAGAGGATCCCGAACGCCAATGCCACGGACGATCCGGTGATCTTGACATGCACCGCGCACCAGAGCATGAGCAGCAACAGACCGAAGAGTTGCGCGCGTTCCGCGAAGTAGTGCAGGTAGGCCCACTGCGTGCGCACCAGCAATGAAGCTGTCAACAGTGCAAGCGCGGCGATCAATGGTGCGCGCTGTGTGCGTACTGCCGATCGGTTTTGGATCCCGTGCATGGCGAGGATCACGCTGCCCAACATGAGCACGGCCATCGCCATCAGCAGCGGCCGTTCGGCACGGCCGTCGAAAAGCAGCAACGAACGCAGGTGCAGCAGATCACTGAACGGTGAGCGATCGCCAGCCGGTTCCGACGCAGGCTTGTAGTAGAGGAAGTAGAAGGACAGTAACATCCCACCAATGGCCATCACCACGATCATGGCCCGCGCTGCCTGCCTTGGCAGGAAGGACCAACGCTTCCTGAACGTGTCACGTTCAACCATGGCCAACATCATCTCGTGCACCCCCGTGAGCAACAGCAACATGAGCACCGCGCTCCGGTGGGTGACCAAGCACAACACCATTGCGCCGAGCGACCAAAGCATTGCACGCCATGTGAGGCGTGGCAACTTCACCCAATGGGCTGCCAGCCACATGCACAAACCCATTGCGAAGACGAAGGGGAACAAGCCGAGCAGCAAGAGAAAGCTGAACGCGAACGGCAACACCCACATCACCAGCAATGGGGCATCGTTGCCGTAAGCCCGCACGTAGGCCAGCGCGCCAAGCGAGAACATGAGCAGCACAATGACGCCAAGTGCGACTTCCACGGCCTGCGCCGACAACACATTGAGCAAGAGCATTGCGATCGGATCGAGCAGGCCGATATCGATACCGCTCAATGTGTAGCGCAGGCCATGAGCAGTGAGCAGGCGTTCACCAAGGGCATCCTTCAGCACTGCTGCGTGCAGCACGTGGATCGGACCATCGAGGGTGATGAAGCAGCGGAAGAAGAGCAGGCAACCCGCATTGGCGATCAGCAACAGCCATAGCCAACTACTCCAGCGCACTTGCAAAAACCGCATGGCCGGAAAGTAACCGTCGCTTACCGCCACCTTGCATTCCGTAGCCCGATCACTCCACCACCACCCTGCCCGTCGCCACGAGGCCATGAACACCGATCACCCGTACGACATACAAACCTTGAGACAAGCCATCGAGGTCGATGATCACCTCGCGCGAACCGCTGCCCGCGACCGTGCAAAGCGTGCGTCCATGCACATCGTTGATGGTGATGAC
>JBATMK010000288.1:0-9694 GCA_049289815.1 Flavobacteriales bacterium | reverse complement strand
GTTGAAAGCTCCGGCTAAAAATCCCCCGCACAGCATATGGCACGCATGAGGCAGTTGAAGATCGTGAAGCAGGTTACGAACCGCGACACACCGTCGTTGGACAAGTACCTGACGGAGATCGGGAAGGTGAAGTTGATCACGGCTGCCCAGGAAGTGGAGCTGGCGCAACGCATCAAACGCGGGGACAACCTCGCGCTGGAGGAATTGACGAAAGCGAACCTACGCTTCGTGGTGTCCGTTGCGAAACAGTACCAGGGCCAGGGCCTTACCCTGCCCGACCTGATCAGCGAAGGCAACCTCGGGTTGATCAAGGCTGCCACGCGCTTCGACGAGACCCGCGGTTTCAAGTTCATCAGCTATGCCGTGTGGTGGATCCGCCAGCAGATCCTCCAGAGCCTGGCCGAGCAGGCGCGCATCGTGCGTCTGCCGCTCAACAAGATCGGCTCCATCAACCGTATCAACAAGGCCTTTGCACGGTTGGAACAGGAACACGAACGTGCCCCGACGGCAGCCGAACTGGCCGAGGTGCTGGAGATGACCTTGGAGGAGGTGAAGACCAGCTTGAACAATAGCGGCCGCCACGTGAGCATGGACGCCCCTTTGCGCGAAGGCGATGACAGTGGCACCATGCTGGACGTGATGAAGAACGGCGACATCCCCGACCCGGAGGAAGCCATGATGAGCGACAGCCTGCGCACGGAGATCGAACGCTCGCTGGATGCGCTCACCAGCCGAGAGGCCGACGTGATCCGTTTGTACTTCGGACTGAAAGGCAATCAGCCGCACACCCTTGAAGAGATCGGCCAGAAGTTCGAACTGACGCGCGAACGTGTACGACAGATCAAGGAGAAGGCTATCCGCCGATTGAAGCATCACGGCCGGAGCCGTACGCTGCGGGCCTACCTGGGCTGAACCGGAGATCGTTCAAGAGAGGGCCGTTCCGAACCATCGGGGCGGCCCTTTCCTCTTCAGAATACCTTCGCCGCATAGCTCCGGTACATGCCCCACATCATCGCCCCTTCGCTCCTTTCCGCCGACTTCGCCGATCTGAAGGCCGCTGTGAAGTTGGTGGATGAGAGCCCGGCACCGTGGCTGCACCTGGATGTGATGGACGGGGTGTTCGTACCCAACATCAGCTTCGGTCTTCCGGTGATCAAGGCCATCCGCAAACACACCAAGAAGGTTTTCGATGTGCATTTGATGATCGTTCGCCCCGACCAGTTCATCGGCGCCTTCCGCGATGCCGGGGCCGATGTGTTGACCGTTCACTTCGAAGCCTGCCCGCACCTTCACCGGAGCGTACAAGCCATCAAGGCAGCCGGCATGAAGGCCGGGGTCGCGATCAATCCGCACACACCGGCCAGCGCCTTGGAAGACATCATTGCCGATGCCGATCTCGTATGCGTGATGAGTGTGAACCCGGGCTTCGGTGGCCAGAAGTTCATCGAGAACACCTACACCAAGCTCAAAGCGCTGGAGGCACTCCGGAAGTCGCGCAGCTCGAACGCCCTTTTGGAGATAGACGGAGGTGTGGGCACGGACAACGCAAAGAAGTTGGTGGACCATGGCGCTGATGTGCTCGTGGCTGGCAACAGCGTGTTCGGTATGACCGACCCGATGGGTGCCATCAGAATGTTGAGCACTGTCTGATCGGCCCGTACCGGCTTTTTCCCGTTCCGGTCGTCAGTTTGCCCGTTCCGTCCGTCCATTGTCCCGGGGAAGGCACCTTTCATGGGAATACCTTCGTCGCTGCACCTGAAGACCTTCAGGTATGCGCCAAGACATGAACGCTGCTGCGTGCACCAGCATGCCGCGCCCCTCGCTCACCCACGAGGTGGTGCTTTCACCTACGGCACGTGCAGTGGTGAGGACCCTTCTGTATTTCGACATCTTCAAGCATCCCTTGCGCAAAGAGGAACTGATCTCCTTCAGCCGCTTGCGAACAGGTGAAACGGAAGACCTCAACGAGGTGCTGGATCATTTGCTCGAGATGGGGCTGGTGTTGATGGCCCAAGGCCATTATGCCCTGAGCGAAGCGGGTGAGCGGACCGCCCGGCGTACGCGCCACGCCCAACGTGCGCAACAGCGCATGGCCAAGGCGCAGCGTAACTCACGGCTCATCGGCGTTTTCCCGTTCGTGCGGGGGGTCATGCTAAGCGGCAGCATCAGCAAGGGGGTACTGGATGAAACCGGCGACATCGACTATTTCATCCTCACCGCACCACGGCGGCTTTGGGTGGCGCGCACCCTGCTCGTGCTGTACAAGAAGATCTTCCTGCTCAACAGCCGCAGGGATTTCTGCGTGAACTACTTCATCGATACCGATCACCTGTTGATCGAAGACCGCAACCTTTTCACCGCCACTGAGGTGGTGACGCTGTTGCCCACCTACGGGCCACAGGCTTGTCGCGAATTCTTCCGCGCGAACCACTGGGCGTTCGAACGCTTCCCCAACATGCAGGTCGAACGGCCGATGCCCGGCCAGACCAAGTCTCCGCGTTCCAAGCCCGTTCTCGAAAAGATCTTGCTCAACCGCTTTGGTGAATGGCTCGATGACCTGTGCATGCGGCTCACCTATATGCGATGGCGGAGGAAATTCGGTGGCCTTGATGCCCGGACGTTCGAACTCGCATTGCGCACGCGCAAATACGTGAGCAAGCACCATCCGCAGGGTTTCCAGCAACGTGTGCTGGATGCGTTCACGGAGCGTATCGCCTCTTTCGAGGCGCGGCATGGTCTATCATTGGCCTGAGCCATGCGCGTGCTGCTCGCCAACGCCTACTTCTACCGCCTCGACCCCAAGCAGTGGCGCGATGCGCGGCCGTACCCACCACTGGCCACGATCCAAGCGGCCGCCTACCTGCGCGGCGATCACGAGGTGAAGGTCTTCGACACCTGCCTGCGCCATTCACCGGAAGAACTTGTTGATGCGATCCGCGAGTTCGGGCCCGATGTGTTGGCGATCCACGACGACGGCTTCAACTACCTGACCAAGATGTGCCTCACGGTGATGCGTGAAGCGTGTTTCCGCATGATCACCATCGGTAAGGAACAGGGTTGCCGCGTAGTGGTGAACAGCAGCGACAGTACCGACCACTTTCCCGACTACCTGGCCAAGGGTGCCGATGCGGTGATCATGGGCGAGGGTGAGGCCACGCTGCAAGAGTTGATGGACCTGTGGAAGGATGGCGGCCACATGCATGAGCCTGTCATCCTGAACCAGTCTTCGAGTGTAGGATCTTTCAGGGTCCGTAGTGTTCGAGACCTGAAAGATCCTTCGTCGCAAAGCCTCCTCAGGATGACAGACAGGTTGGAACCGGGATCCCTGTCCTCGATCCCCGGCTTGGCCTTCATGCACAACGGTGTGGCGCAACGCACAGCTGCCCGCCCGGTGTTCCGCAACCTTGACCAACTGCCCATACCGGCGTGGGACCTGGTCGACCCAGCGCCCTACAAGGCCATATGGGAAGGGTCACAAGGGTTCTTCAGTTTGAACGTGGCCACCACGCGCGGCTGCCCGTTCAAGTGCAACTGGTGCGCCAAACCCATCTACGGCAACCGCTACAACAGCCGCAGCCCGGCGCATGTGGCCGATGAGATCGCTTGGTTGTATGCGCACCACCGGCCCGAGCACATCTGGTTCTGCGACGACATCTTCGGGCTGAAACCCGGTTGGGTGCAGGCCTTCGGTGCCGAGCTGAGGTTGCGCGGCATCCGCATCCCCTTCAAGATCCAAAGCCGCGTGGACCTGTTGCTCGAGAGCGATACGATCGATGCCCTTGCGGCAGCGGGGTTGCAGGAAGTATGGGTGGGGGCCGAAAGCGGGAGCCAGAAGATCCTTGACGCCATGGACAAAGGCACCACCGTGCAGCAGATCGGCAAGGCGACACGTCTGTTGCATGAAAAGGGTATCCGTGTAGGCTTCTTCCTGCAGTTCGGCTACCTAGGGGAAACGGATGAGGACATCGATGCAACGTTGCACATGTTGGAAGAACTTCAACCCGATGACATCGGCATCAGCGTGAGCTACCCATTGCCCGGCACCAAATTCCATGAGATGGTGAAGGATCAACTGGGCCCGAAAGCGAACTGGAGCGACAGCGATGATCTGGCCATGATGTTCCGCAACACCCATCGCCCGGCCTTTTACAAGCGGTTGCACCGTTATGTGCACAAGCGCTTCCGCCGTCGTCAGGCATTGACCGAATGGCAGAGCATTGTTCATGCGCCGCTCGGCAAGCCTCACGATCTTCGGCGCGCCGCCAGCGCAGCTTACTACCTGCCCGCTGCCGTCATCGACAGATTCCGCTTGGAACGACTGCGCGCATGAAAGCCGTCTTCGACCCGCTCGCCTCGGCCTACGACCGGGAGTTCACGCACAGCCGTATCGGGCTGTTGCAACGGCAAGCCGTGTGGGACCATTTGTCGCCGTTGTTGCTGGCGGCGCGCGGGATGGATGTGCTGGAACTGAACTGCGGTACCGGTACCGACGCCATCTACATGGCGCGTCATGGACATAACGTACTCGCCACCGACATCAGCGGCGAGATGCTCAAGGTCGCGGAGGACAAAGTGATGCAACATGGTCTGGAGGACCGCATCCGCACAGAACGCATGGGCTTCGATGAAGTACACGGTCGCTTCGAACCCGGTCAATTCGACATGGTCTTCTCGGATTTCGGTGGGCTCAACTGCATTGATGCGAACGACCTGGGTGCGCTTTGCGATCCATTGGCCGATGCCATCCGTCCGAAGGGCCGGTTCATTGCCGTGATCATGCCCGATCGCTGCCTGGCCGAAAGCGGCTACTTCCTGTTGAAGGGCAAGTGGGGCGATGCGTTCCGCCGCGGGCGACACGAACCGCTCTGGGCAAGTCTCAGCGGTAGCGGAGTAATGACCTGGTACCACTCACCGGCCAGCGTTTCCAAGCTCTTCAACCGCCGGTTCCGTACAGTGCGAGTGCGGCCCATCGGCCTGTTCGTACCACCGAGCTACCTCGAGCCCTTCTTCGCGGAACGGCCTCGCACACTACGCCGCTTGTCAGCGCTGGATGATCGGTTCAACGCACAGAAGTGGGCGGCGCGCTACGCCGATCATTACCTCATCGACCTGGAGCGCAGGCCGTGAAGGTCTTCCTCACGCACGGTTATTTCATCCGGGAGGATGCGCGCGAGCAGCGCATCATGAAACCCTATCCACCGCTGGGGTTGTTGTACGTGGCGGCCCACTTGCGCGCATGTCATCACAACGTGATCGTATACGACAGCACGTTCGGCGATCGCGAGGAACTGCTTCAACGCATCGGGATGGAGCGCCCGGGATGCATTGCGATCTACGTGAACCTGATGACGCGCGCGAACGTGGTGGCGCTCATGGCGCGCATCCGCTCCATCAATGGCTTGGGGGATATACCGATCATCCTCGGCGGTCCGGAAACACGGAATCATGCGGCGGATCTCCTGGCGCACGGGGCTACGGTCTGCGTTGTTGGTGAAGGGGAACGGACCGCGGAGGAAGTTGTGGCGGTGTTCAGTGGTGCCGATCGCGGACGACTGGGTGAGGTGAACGGTATCGCCTACCTGGGCACCGACGGTGGAACGTTCTTCACCGCTGAGCGCGAAAAGCTGAAGGAGGTGGATGCACTGCCCCTGCCAGCACGGGACCTCATCGACATCGCTGCGTACCAGCGTGTGTGGAAGGATCACCATGGCTACAGCGCGCTGAGCGTGAGCACCATGCGTGGATGTCCTTACACCTGCCGCTGGTGCAGCCGGGCCGTGTACGGCCTCAGCTACCGCCGACGTTCGGCAGCTTGCGTGGTGGATGAATTGGCCCATCTATTGGCAGCATACAAGCCCAATCGCTTCTGGTTCGTGGACGATGTGTTCACCATCAGCCACAAATGGATGCAGGCCTTCGCAGAGGAACTTGAGCGCCGCGATCTTCACCTTGCGTACGAATGCATCACGCGCGCCGACCGCATGAACGTAGAGGTCATCGCTCTGCTGAAGCGAAGCGGTTGCGTGCAGGTTTGGATCGGCGCCGAGAGTGGGAGCCAGCGCATCATCGATGCCATGGACCGTCGTGTGGATGTGAAGCAGGTGCGCCACATGCTACGCGAAACCAAACGCGCTGGCGTGGGCACGGGGACGTTCATCATGCTCGGCTATCCGGGTGAAACGGAAGCGGACATCCTGGAAACGGTCGAACACCTCAAGCAGAGCGATCCCGATCAGTTCACCATCACACTCACCTACCCCATCGCCGGTACTGAACTACATGCGGAAGTGCGCGAGGACATGACGAACAGCCCCGCGTGGGCCACCAGCAGCGACCGGGACCAGGACTTCCGCAGGGTATACCGCAAGGAGTATTACCGCCACGCGATCCGCTACCTCACACACGCTGTGAACGCCCACCAGCAATGGAAACGCGGGAAAGCGCTGGCTGCCGCACGGCACGGTGCACGAGCCGCCGCCGGCCGCTTGGGAATGTTGTTGATGAAATGACCCCGGACCAACCCTATGGGCGCCGAACTGCGTCCTTCTTTTGGCGTCCGTTCAAGACAAGCACATCCAACTTCGCCGAGACTTCGGCTGATCCAATGCGCATCACTACCGTCCCACTCGCAGCCCTTTTCGCCTTTTCCGCTGCCGCCCAGCAGCACGATTGCGCTGCGCACCGCATCACCCAACAACGACTGCAAGCCATGGGGTTGAGCCCCGTGATCCGCGAGCACCTGCCCACCTCGTTCCCCAAAGGCGGAGGCAATCCGGTGATCCCGGTGGTGGTGCACGTGGTATGGAACATCGCTGCGGAGAACATCCCCGACGGAACGATCAACGGGATCATCGCCCAGATGAACCTCGACTACAGCGAACAGAACAGCGATGTCACTAACGTGCGCGCTGCGTTCGCCGGGGTGGTCACCAACACCGGTATCCAATTCTGCCTGGCTTCAACCGACCCCAACGGGAACCCGACAACGGGCATCGTGCGCAAGAACACCACCGAGACCTGGTTCGATCCCGATACGGAAACGAACGACATGAAGTACAACCCACAGGGTGATCCCGCGTGGGACCCGGACAGTTACCTCAACATCTGGATCTGCGACATCAGCAGCGGCCAGACCGGTGGCGGGGTTACCACCGGTTACTCGTATCTGCCGGTGGGAGGTGTGGTGGGCACAGGCGATGACGGCCTGGTGCTCGACTTCGACTACGGCATCGGTTCCGGCTCCCGTACAGCCACACATGAAGCCGGCCACTACTTAGGATTGGAACACCCCTGGGGCGACAACGGTGGGTGTATCGATGATGACGGCTTCTCTGATACGCCGGATACCGATGGCCCCACCTTCAATTGCTTCCCCACCAATCAGACAAGCTGCGGTGTGCTCACACAGTACGAGAACTTCATGGACTACGCCGATTGCAGCCTCATGTTCACCGACGACCAAGGGGCCTATATGAACGGCATTGTTGCCGGTGTGCGCAGCTCGCTCCTAGCGAGCAACGGTTGTGGCGGCACCGTATCGGGGCCGTGCGTTCCCACGTCCATCAATGGAACCGATGAGGGCGACTTCGTGAACGGTGTGGAACTGAACAGCATCATCAACGAGAACAGCGGCAGCACCGGTGGCCCCACTTACCAGGACTACACCTCCCAGGGCACACAGCTCGGCCGCGGTTCTTCCTATGAACTGTATGTGCAGAGCGGCGACTACCAGCCTGACCTGATGGCCGCATGGATCGATTTCAACGCAGATGATATTTGGGATGCGAGCGAAATGCTTGCGTCGTGGGTCACCAACGCGATCTTCCAAACCGCCCAGGTCACCTTCACCGTGCCGAACAATGCCACACTTGGCCCCAGCACCATGCGCGTTCGCTGCATGTACCCGGATACCGGTGAACCCACCTCGGCCGATCCCTGTTTCGATTTCTCATGGGGTGAAACGGAGGACTATACCGTGTTCATCGACGTGAGTACGGGTATGAGGGCTGCGTTGAACGGTGGCGAATTGCAGGTTCTTTATGCCGAGGACCATATCGTCCTGAACTGGTCGGCGACGGGAACCGCAATGCTGCGTGTCTTGGACATTGCAGGAGGTGAGGTGCTGCGGACCGAGTCGGCAACGGGCAGTTACCGTTTGGACCCCGGATCACTGGCTAGGGGCACCTACGCTGCGGAAGTCGTAGCCGGGACCGACCGTTTCACCGGGAAGCTTTTTGTTCGCTGATCCGGCGACAGGTGATATCGTTTCGTGGGTAGGGCTCTCCTGGTTGGTCGAATAGGCCCTGCCGGAGGCGGAACTACGGGCTTTGTGAGGCCGTAAAGAGCAGCACGGAACCGGGCCCGACAACCCGGGGACCACACGCATGCTACACGGCTACCGTCTCCTTCTCCTCCCCCTCCTCGGTCTCTGCTGCGCTTCAGGGCATATTGCCCGGGGACAATCGAGCGGTATCGGCCTTAAGGCCGGCGGCCTGATGAACGTGGCGAAGGCCAACGGACGATCGGACAGGCCGATGTTCGGCGGAGTGCTCGGATTGTACGGCCCCATCTACGGCGGCCCCCGTTTCGAGCTGCAACCCGAAGTGCTCTTGAGCCTGCAAGGCCGCGTGCTGAGCGATGGAGAGAACGGATTCACCGGGCTGCGATCCTTTTATCTCCAGGTTCCTATCTCGGCCAAGATCTTCATCGGCAACACCTTCAACCTGGCTGGGGGCCCGCAGTTCGGCAAGCTTCTGTCAGCCCAACAATTCGGCGACACCACCGTGGATGTCACCTCCGACGTGAACCCTTGGGATATCGGCTTCAACGCGGGTATCGGTGCGGATCTGCGCAGCGGGTGGGACTTCACCCTGCGCTATTACAGCGGCCTGAGTTCGGTGATGAAGGATGAGAACCTTGCGCTTCCGGTGAACCGCAGCACCCAGCTCACCGTAGGCTACCGCTTCGCCAAATGGCGCCACAAAGGACGCCGTGGCCGCACGCGCCACTGACCCCCGCCAACAGCGCAGGTTGAGAACTGCCTCGAAATTGAGTTGACCCGTTACCCCGGTGCTGTCAACTTTGGGTGCCCCTCTCGATCACTCCAACGGCCTCACGTACGGGACGGCTTCCACCGATGCTCTTCGAACGCATTGCGCACTTTGGTGTCGAGCGCCCGCTCGCGGTAGCCTTCGGTGCGCCGATGCGCGAGCCCTTGCTGTACCGCGATCTGCCGGGTGTGCTCGACGGCATACGGCAATGGACGGCCGATCAAGGATTCCTCCGCGGTGATGTGATCGGGATATGCATGCAGAACGGCGCTGAAATGGCGCTCACGTTGTTGGGCGCCTCCATGCACTGCACATTGGCCCCGCTCGATCCCGCTTTCAGCGCACAGGAACTGAAGGCCACCTTGCAACGCTTGGGAGCTCGGGGGTTGATCACGGATGCCTCGGTGACGGCAGCGGGCATCGCCGCCGCACAGCTGGACCTACCCTTGGTCGCAGCACCACTGCTGCCCAAGGGACCTATTGGGCGCAGCAAGGAATTCAGCAGCAGGGGTGCATTGATGACCGCGGTCGCTCCGGATCATGTCATGATCCTTTTGCAGACCAGCGGCACCACCGGACTGCCGAAGCGCGTTCCGCTGCGCATGACCAACATCGGCGGGCAGGCGCGCAACATGGCCGATAGT
>JBATMK010000287.1:0-7018 GCA_049289815.1 Flavobacteriales bacterium | reverse complement strand
ATGATCTCCCTGTCGATGAACACGCTGCTTCGAAGTCAACGTTGAGGTTGAAGCGTTGGCGCGGGCTTGCATGGGTGTTGTCTTTTGTGGGCGTAATGGTGCTCTTCTGGGCGGACCACCGTTCGCTGGGAACAGAGGTGCTGCTTCTGCGCGGTATCCTTTGTGGTGTGGCGTTGCTCGTTCTGTTCATGGTGGTCACGTCAAGAGCCATGGGCAGTTGGTTCGTTTCACTCGCTGACCGGGTCCGTTTCCGTGGGCTCTTGATGGTGATAGCGATTGCAGTGGGCTGCATTGTCTATCCCATGATCGACATCAACATGACCGCGACCCGGACGGATAGACTAACAGCTGAGATCACCGCACTGACAAGCGAGAAGCGGAAAGGGGGCAGGACCTACAAAGCGGAAGTGCTTGTCGACGGTCACGAAAAGAAGTTGAACGTGGGGAAGGCCGAATGGGACAGCCTTTCGACGGTGGACGCAATGGATCTGGTGGTAAGGAGGCATGCATTCTGGGTGGATCGCATAGTTGCATGGCAGCCCAAGTACCGCGTTCAGGTCGGGTTGGAGCAGGAAGTGGACACGTTAGGGCTTCGCTAAGTCCGCGCGCAGTGCTCCCCTCTGGCGAGTGTCCTTCGGTCTAGGGCCTCTGACCCGGCTCCCGTCATCGCGAGACCTTCCTAGGTCGAAGCGATCCATGCAAGGGTGGTGGAAGTGATGAAGTGGTCGCCTACCTGCCAGCTCGCATGGATCGCTTCGTCGTTCCTCCGCGATGACGGGAGGGCGATCGCTAGGTTCGCCACCGCCATGCGCTCAAGCACCACCGCATTCCTGCTCATGCTCTGCGGAAGCCTGGCGGCACAGGACCTCCCGGAGAGGCAGAAGCTGCGTTCACCTTTCGATCCGCAGGGCACGCACCAGACCTTTGCCATCAAGGCCAAGGGCATCTATTACCCGCTGGGCGATTGGTCGGGCTGGGTGGGAGGTGCGGGCTTGGAGCACAGTTTCTTCAAGCGCCACTCGTTGGCGGCGGATGTCATTTACCACTACATCGGCGGCACCTACGATGCCTTCACGGATACCAACGGCGTGGAGCACCCTGATGGCGGTACGCACCGCTTCGTTGAGCAGGCGGTGATCCTTAGCTACCGCTACTACCTCGAGTCACCTTGGCTGCGCGAGCGGTATTGGGTGCCTTATCTCAGCGCGTTCGCACGGTACGGCACCATCGAAGAAGAGAACGATCCCGAATACACCAGGTTCGACATCGCACGGCACGATATCCACCGTTCAGTGGGCCTGCTGTTCGGCATGCTATTGATCGAAGCTGGCAGCGGCCACTTCGCTGCTGATATCAACCTCGGCCCCTTCTACAAATGGAAGGACGAGAACTCCTTCGATCTCGTTGATGGCCAACTGGTGGAAGAGTCCTCGCAAACGACCAACGTCGGCCTGCGCGTGGACATCAACTTCTGCGTCTTCCTCTTCTGGCCGAAGCGTTGAGAAGGCGATCTGGTCCGCCGCTCGTCATCGCGAGGAGGTGCGAGGAAGCGATGACGGATGGTCGCACGCGATAGGGTTCCAGAGGCAACGTCCCGCAGCCCCTGCGTCTATTTATTGCATCTTTCCATTGTGCCAATGACCAGGCTGTCCCTCACGCTGTTGTGTTCCATGGCGCTGTGCCTTCCGGCGAGCGCGCAGGACTTCTTCTGGGATTTCGAGGGCCCCAATGGCCTGGACGGTTGGTTCCGTAGTGACGGGATGCCGCTGCAGACGGACGCAGGCTTTGCCAGCCTTACTTCTGTGAAAGTCCCTTCGGACAATTCACCCGCGCCGAAGTTCATCTACCACGAGGTGCCCTACGATGCCACCGCCGGCTACCTCGCTTCCGCCTGGACCCGTGCATTGGTCGACTATTCCTCCGATTGGAGCATGCACTTCGCATGGCTATTGCCTGGTCCGGGAGGTACGCAGGTCTACTGGGGCGGCAATGCCATTACCGGGACCACGATCGCGGACGATTGGGTCGTCATGGAACACGCCGACATCAATACGTATCCGTACGGTGGCACCTTCTGCCTGTTCATCATCTTCAGTTCCGTGCTGCCACAGGACAACTGGGTGGATAACGTGGAGGTGCGGATCGTGCCGCAGAACACCCCGATATTGAGCGTGGAGGTGATGCTCGGCGGTCCCTATGACCCCGTGCTGCAGCGCATGACCCCCGGGCTCATCACCACGGGCGCCTTCCCGCTGGTGGAACCGTACACCGCATTGGGATACCCCCAGTTCGGCGGTGGGGGCGGTGAGACCTTCATCCCCGGTCTGCTCGATCCTACCATTTGGTGGCCCACCGTCGATTGGGTGAGGATAGAGCTTCGTTCCGCTGTGGACCCGACAGTGATCGTGGCTACCCGGCAGGCCTTGGTCGATGTCTTTGGCAGCGTGCGCGGGCCCAACGGCGATATGCGCTTCGTCTTCGATGTGCCCTTGGGCGAGTACTACATCGCCGTGCGCCACAGGAACCATCTCGCGTGCATGTCGGCACAACCGAAGACGTTCGGCCAATGGAACTCCCTGCCCGGTGAAGGCGTGTCGTTCGAAGCAACCACAACGGCTACTTGGGGCATTGACGCCCGGAAAATGGTCGGTCCGGTCGCGGTGCTATGGCCCGGTGATACCAACGGCGACGGCACCATCAAATACGCTGGGGCGAACAACGATCGCGACCCGGTACTGGTGGCCATCGGTGGCACTGTGCCCACCAACGTGTTATCCGACGTGTATGTCCGTACCGATGTGAACATGGACGGCGATGTGAAATATGTAGGTGCGGGCAACGATCGCGACCCCATCCTGCAGAGCATCGGTGGGATCGTACCCACGCTCACGCGAGTGCAGCAACTGCCGTAGTTCCACGTTCGTTCGCTTGGAGCGCGAGCGGGTCGGTTTCCGCTAGCTTGAACCCATGATCCGGTCCTTCCTGGCGCTGGTAGTTCTCTGTGGCGGCTTCGTCGCCGCGCCGCTACGCGCCCAACCACCGAAAGAGGACGGGCCTTTCGGGCCGTCTGAACTCGTCGAACTCGTCAAGCTCGATCCCGCCATCAAGCTCGACATCCGCTACGCCACGAAGAACAACTTCTTGGGGCGACCGGTGTACAAACAAGCGCGGGCCTTCCTGCAGCGCCCCGCCGCCGAGGCGTTGGTGCGCGTACACAAAGCGTTGCGGGCACAGGGCTACGGCCTGCTGGTCTTCGATGGCTACCGGCCCTGGAGCGTTACCAAGGTCTTTTGGGACAACACGCCCAACGACAAGAAGAGCTTCGTTGCCGATCCCGCAGTAGGTTCAAGGCATAACCGCGGATGCGCCGTGGACCTCACCTTGTTCGATCTCAAGACAGGTCGCGCGGTGACGATGCCCAGCGAATACGATGAGATGTCGGAACGGTCGCATGCCGACCATGCCGGTGCAACGCCGGAAGCCACGCGCATGCGCGATCTGCTGATCGCGGCCATGCAGGCGGAAGGCTTCACCGTCTTCGCCACCGAGTGGTGGCATTTCGACCACAAGGACTGGAAGGAGTATGCGATCCTTGATCTATCGTTCAAGCAGGTCGGGAGGAAATAGGTCTTCACGGGTGAGGTGCCGGCCTTCGCACCCGAGTGTGTGCATCTCCGTCGCTCGCTTGCGGTACGCTTGTATTTCCTCCGACCACTTTGATCCAATTCACCCCACCAAGCATTTTAGCTTTGTTCGGCTCAAAGCACCACGTTGAAAGGTTGTCCTGACTCATCGACCCACAAGGCAACACCTGGCCACAGCACCCGTCTGTATACCACATCACTTCCGATGCGAATGCCATCCCAACTCGTTCGAAGTTCCTCGCTTGGCGTTCTTGTCATGTTCGGATCTTCTGCTGCCGCCCAGACGTACAGCTTCAATTTCGAAGGCACGAACGGCCTTTCAGGTTGGGTACAGAACGACGGCCAACCCATTGCCACGGGTGCGGGTGCAAGCGGAAGCACGGCGTTGTCCATCTCCGTGGATCAGATCAACTGGGACCGTCGGGTTTACCATCCCATTCCGTTCGACCCCACCAAGGCGTACCGGTACTCGGCCTGGACGAAAGTGGGCCAACTCTCGACTTCCACATCGGTAAGGCTCGCGTGGGTCGACTTCAGCACCGGACAGCGCATCTACACCGATACCTACTACCTGTCCGGAACTTATGGCGCATGGAGGCCAGCGGGTATCCCGCCCCATTTCATCCCTCCTGACGACTTCTCGTCGAACCCGAACGCACAATTCTGCATCGTGCTCGAAGCATTCGATGGTCTCAACGGCATCGCGTGGTTCGATGATGTGGTGGTGACCATGAGCGACGCATCCTCAACGGCATTCATCGGCGCGCGCGTGATGTTAGGTGGTGCGTACACCAACGGTTACATGCCTGCCAACCTCCGCTCGCAGAACCTGTTGCCTGGGCTCGAACCGTTCACCGCGTTGGGGCATGTGCAAGTGGGTGGAGGCGGTGGCGAAACAGCTCCGGAAGCGTGGTGGAGCTTCAACAGCCTGGACGGGCCGGTGGATTGGGTGCGGGTTGAATTGCGCTCTCCGATCGACCCGAGCATCATCGTGGCCACACGGCAAGGGTTGGTGAGCAGCACTGGCACGATCACCGAGGTGGACGGTGGTTCGGCCCTGGGATTCAATGTCCCTCCGGGCAATTACTACCTGGGGGTGCGGCATCGCAACCACCTCGGTTGCATGACCGCCTCTCCGGTTTTCGTTCAAGGTCCCATCACCGTTCCCTGGTCGGCCTTTGGTTTCGTGGATCTCACCGCAGCCGCAACCCCTGTTTGGGGAACCGATGCCCGGAAGCACGGTGATAACACGTACAACTACAAGGTGCTATGGCCCGGAGACACCAATGGCGATGGTATAGTGAAGTACACCGGTGCCAACAACGACCGCGACCCGGTCCTGCAAGCCATCGGTGGCACGCAGCCCACCAATACGCTGCCCAATGTCTACAGCATGTACGATGTGAACATGGATGGCACGGTGAAATACACCGGTTCCTTCAACGATCGCGATCCCATCCTTCAGACCATCGGAGGTGTTGTTGTCACGTTGACACGCGCGGCGCAGTTGCCCTGAAGTTGCATGTTCCCCTGGCCCATTGATCGGGCTGGATGAGATCCTACCGCCGATCCCGCAACCTTGTCAGGTGCTGCGTTGAGCCCAGACCCACGAGCGTCTCAGGCTGACCCTCTCATGGGTGAATGTCCTTCGGTCCAAGGCCTCCGGCCCACCTCGTCATCGCGTGATCAGCCGTACGGCGGATCGAATCGATCCATGCACGCTTTGTGGAAGTGATGAGGTGGTTACCGACCTGCTAACGCGCATGGATGGCGCAGCATGCCCTGAGCAACGCCGGACGAGTGGGCCGCAGGGCGCATGACGACCGAGGAGTGGAAGGGTCGCAAAGTCTCCTCGCGAGGACGGTTGGGCCATGATCGTAGCATTGATGGTCGCATCCCACCTTTGCGGCCCTACCACCAACCATGACTTCCACCAAGCAGATCATTGCCTTTGCCGCGCTTGCCGCATGCCTGTCCTGCGGATCCGCCACCACGGAAACTGCAGCGCAGCCAGCTGCCACGTACCACTCGCCGGAGATCGGCTGGACCATGCGCCTCCCCGCGGGATGGGATGTCATGAGCGAATCCGAAGTGGGGCAGCTGACCGGCGTTGGCCTGAACGCCTTTGAGGATGCCAACGGTGTGGAGGTGGATGCAAGCGGATTGAAACCCTTGGTCGGTTTCAGGCAGGACGCCTTCAACAACTTCCTGTCCACCATCGAAAAGCTGGATGCGAGCGACGTGGAGAACTACACCGCCTTTCAAGCTACCCTGAAGGCCATGCTCTATGGCACCTTCGCTGCGCAGGGCATCCGTGCCGACACATCCAGCACCGCTGAGACCGTGCAAGGGCTGGATTTCGATGTCTTCAACACCACCATCCATGCCCCGGATGGCGCAGTGATCATCCGGCAAGCCATGTACAGCCGCTTGATCAATGGCTACGATTTCGGTGCAACGTTGAGCTACAACAACGAAGCAGCGCGTGATACGATGTTGGCCGCATGGCGCGGGTCTACGTTCACGCGTTGAGGCTCGACTTGTCAGGATGGCCTGCGGCCGGCCTTCAGAATTTCACGAATTGTGCGCGGGCCACTTGCGAGGCAGTGTTGAGCAGCACCGTGTACAGACCCGGAGCGTATGCGCTCATGTCAAGCACATGCGGTAGGGTGGTCTGTCCATGCAGCACCAGCTTTCCGGCACTATCGTACGCGCGATAGGAGAAAGGACTCTTGGTTCCAGTGATCTCCAGCATGTTGTTGTCCTGGTGCCAGAGGACTGAGAACGTCGTCTCCACGTTCGTTGTGCCATCGACCCCGGAGATGACATCGCCGATCCGCGACACGTAGTGGTCGGCGCTGCCGATCGAGGTGATGGGCAATGCACCGAACAACGCCTGCTGATCGTACCCACCGTTGATGTAGATCCCGTCCTGGTCATCCACGGCCACCTTGCCGGATGGATCGTAGCCCGGGCCGCCGGCAGCCAAGGCCCAGAGACCGACCCCACTGGTATCGTAAGCTGCAACGAAGACATCAACGCCGCCTGATGTGGTGAGTAGGGTGCCGCCGAACGTTCCCGAGTTGCTGAAGTTGCCGGTGATCACGGGCTGGTCTTTCGTGTTCAGCGCAACACCGGTCCCTTGGTCCACATCCGTACCACCCATGTTGACGACCCAATCCAGGTTGCCCAGTGGATCGTAACGCGCCATCACGGCATCCTCGAAGATCCCGTTCGTGATCAACGTGGTGCTGTCGAACAGTACCGTGTCGCCAACAGCCCAGCCGATCACATAACTGTTGCCGAAGGAGTCCACCGCCACATCGTTCCCTTGATCGCTCGTGATGCCACCACCGTTGCGCACCCAAAGGCAG
>JBATMK010000286.1:0-11658 GCA_049289815.1 Flavobacteriales bacterium | reverse complement strand
TTCGTTGCGGACAATTCCTATGTGACCGTGACGCTGCCCGACAGTTCGGTGGTGACGCTTTCACCGGGAACGCGATTGGTGGCAACCGTGGAGGCAGAACGTCGGGTTCAACTGAACGGACAAGCCTACTTCGAAGTAGAGCACGATGAACAGAGGCCCTTCGTGGTGGAAGCCGGTGACCAGGAAGTGACCGTTCTGGGCACCGCGTTCGAAGTGACGCAGCGCGCTGGCAATGATTCCCTGGTGGTGCGTGTTCGCAACGGCCGGGTCGGTGTATCACAACCCAATGCCACGCACATGACCGTTCTGGTCGGCGGCGAACGAGGGGTTTGGGTCGGTTCAAATGAGCGCGAACGCACGGAGACCAGCCCTGTTGAACGCTGGGCCGGCCGTATTATCCAGTTCAGCAACGCTCCCCTTCAGCAGGTGGTGGAGGAACTCAACACGCTGTACGATGTCCACATTGAACTGGGCAGTGAAGCGATCACAGCATGCCCGCTGACGGCGTCGTTCGGCGATGAGCCCATCGACGAGATCATCCGCGTGATCGCGGGAACATTCGGTCTTGAAGTGGCCCGGAGTCCCGACGGCGCCTTCACCCTTACAGGCGATGGTTGTTGATCGGCGACGATGTCTTTGCGCGATCGCGGTGTTCGCCGCATTCGGGCTTCAAGCCCAATCCATCCTGCATCGCAATGTGGACGTGCACGCGAGCAATGTGCGCTTGGCCGATGCCCTGAGCCTTATTGCCCAGGACGGCAACTTCAAGCTGAGCTACAATGCCGCCGTGATCAATGGTGATAGCATCGTTGATGTGAACGCTGGCGATGTGAGCGTGGAGAAGGCCTTGGGCAAATTGCTCAGCAACGGCCGCAGCTTGAAGGAAAGCGGCGAGCACGTGATCATTCTGGGGCCTCGCCAAGGCAAGAAGAAGTTCCCCATCACAGGAAGCGTCGTGGATGCTGCGAACGGCCATGCCATTGCCCACGCATCGATCTATGAGGTGCGCGAACGGAACGCTGCGCTCACGGATGCGAACGGCGCGTTCACACTCGAAGCTTCAGGACGCCAGGAGCGAACTGCATTGCGCATTGCGCGGGTAGCCTACCAGGATACCGTCGTCTTTGTCGGGCACGATGGCAAACTGGGCCGGGTCCGGCTGCGCGCGAAAGACGTGGTGCCGCGCATGCAAACGCTGCGGCCGGGTGTGGAGGAGTTGGACGTGTCGCGGGTGTTGGTGCGGGGCAAGCAAGCTGAACTGGCCGAGAACTTCGACTTCGGTGAAGAGCGCAAATGGCAGTTATCACTGGTGCCCACGATCGGAACCAACGGGAGGGCGAGCGGCGCCATGGTGAACAAGTACTCGCTGAACGTGATCGGTGGCTACGCCCGCGGAATGAACGGTTTCGAGTTGGCTGGCGCCTTCAACATGGAACGGCGCGATGTGAAAGGCGTCCAGCTCGCGGGCCTCACGAATCTGGTCGGCGGCGGTACCAATGGAGTACAGATCGCCGGGGCGGTGAACCACACCATGAGCTCGCTCTATGGGATGCAGATCGCGGGTTTTGGTAACGTGGTGTGGGACACACTCTCCGGTGTGCAGCTCGCGGGCGCCATCAATGTGCTGAAGGGCGGTATGCTCGGTACGCAGATCAGCGGGTTGGCCAATGTCACCACGCAAGGTTGCGATGGCGCGCAGTTCACGGGCGGGGTCAACGTAACACTGAAGGATGTGCACCGTTGGCAGGTAAGCGGAGTGTTGAACTACGGCCGCAGTGTTAGCGGTGCGCAGGTCAGTGGTGGAGCGAACGTGGCCTTGGACAGTGTTGGCGGTGGGCAGGTTTCCGGTCTATTGAACTATGCCAAGGACGTTGACGGGGGACAGGTCACAGGATTGTTGAACGTTGCGCTCCGCTCCGTGCGTGGCGGGCAAGTGGGCTTCGTGAACGTGTCGCGCAAGTGTGAAGGCGGCCAACTCGGTTTCCTGAACATCAGCGACACGATCTCCGGCGCCAGCATCGGGTTCCTGAGTTTCGCCTGGCACGGCTACCACCGATTGGATGTCGCCTATGACGAGGTCTTCCCGATCACCGCTACGCTTCGCACGGGTACCCATCGTTTCTACAATTCATTCAGCTATTCGCCCGAGATCAACGGACGCTGGGGCTTCGGCTATGGTGCGGGCACCGAGATCGGATGGCCGGGCAAGCACGTGCTGAACATCGAGTTGGACGCGCAACATGTCAACGAGGACACGGTCTGGCTGGAAGCGGTGAACATCCTGAGCAGCCTGCGCCTCACGTATGGCTTCGTCATCGCGAACAGGGTGGTGCTGTCCGCCGGCCCGAGCTTGCATGTGCTCGTAAGCGATTGGCGCGATGAAGAGACCGGCGCCTATTTGTCGCAGGCCGCGCCCCGCGTACAATGGGAAGAGGCCGATGCCGATACCCGACGCCAAGGCTGGATAGGGTTCCGCGTAGGGCTCGGTGTGCGTTTCTGAGGATTTTTCAGGGCAGGGTAGGGGTATCGGTTGTGCTGCGTGTCATAGGCATACAAGCAACAACCCATGACCCCCATACCGTTCCGTCCCCTGCTTCTTCTCGTATTCATCCTGCTCAACGCACGCCTGCTGGCCCAAGGCACCTCGCAGACCGTCCGTGGGACGATCCTCGACACCGACACCCGCCTGCCGCTCTTCGGCGCTGTGGTGGAGGTCAAGGGCGGCGATCCCGCGTTGAGCGCCGTTACCGACCAGGATGGGCGCTTCACCATCAAGAACGTGCCTACAGGCCGCATCGATATCGCCGTGCACATGCTCGGTTTCGAGGAGCAGTTGCTCCCGAACCTGCTGGTCATCTCCAGCAAGGAAACCGTGCTTTCTGTCAACCTCACCACCAGCGTCAAGCAGCTCAGCGAGGCGAAGGTGAAAGCCACGAAGCGCAAGGGGGTTGCCCGCAACGACATGAGCACGGTGAGCACGCGCCGGATCAGCGTGGAGGAGACGTCGCGCATCGCCGGTGGCATCAACGATCCAGCGCGTATGGTAGGCACCTTCGCCGGTGTGGCCGGCACGCCCGATGGCAATAACACCATCGTTGTGCGTGGCAATTCACCGAAGGGCGTGCAATGGCGCCTGGAGGGGATGGAGATCCCCAATCCGAACCACTTCAGCGATGACGGTTCCACGGGCGGCCCGATCAACGTGCTCAACAGCGATATGATCGATGACTCCGACTTCCACACCGGTGCGTTCAGCGCGGAATACGGTAACGTGTACAGCGCGGTCTTCGACATGCGCCTGCGCGATGGCAACAACAGGAAGCGCGAGTACACATTGAAAGCGGGTGTGCTCGGCACCGACCTCACTGTCGAAGGCCCGATGCCCGGTGTGGAGGGTGGGTCATACCTGGCGAACTACCGGTACAGCACATTGGCCTTGCTCGATGGTGCAGGCATTGTGGACTACCAGGGCGTTCCGAAATACACGGACGCGGCATTCAAGTTGAAAATGCCGACGGCCAAGGCAGGCACCTTCACCCTGTTCGGTATCGGTGGCCGCAGCAGTATTGCCCAAGAAGACCTGGGTACCACGGGGGATACGCTTTTCGCACAGAATGAATACTCGTCCAGCATGGGCGTGATGGGTATTACGAACACGCGGACAATGGGGGAGAACAGTTACCTGTACTCCACCGTGGCCGTGAGCGGCAACGGTAGCGGAAACAAGTACTTTGAAGCGCCAGCTCCTGGTGAAGATGGCATTGAACTGCGCAGCGATGCCGACCTTACGAAATGGACTTTGCGCGCAACCACGACGTGGAACACCCGCATCAATGCGAACCACAAACTGCGCACAGGCCTCATTTTCTCCAACGATCATTACAGCATGTTGGTGAACGACTGGAGCAATGATGCGGCCCGCATGGAACCGATCCTGGACCGCAGCGGTGCCGCCAACACCACACAGGCCTTCGTCAGTCACAAGTGGCGCTGGAATGAGCGGTGGACCTTGACGAGCGGTATCCATCTGCTCCACTACGATGCGAACAACGACTTCAGTGTTGAGCCGCGCATAGCCGTGCGCTACCAAATGAAACCGAACCAGGCGTTCACCCTGGGTGCTGGCCTTCACTCCAAGACCCAATCACTCCTTACGCTCCAGGCACAGGACTTCGATGCGCAGGGCAAAGTGACCAGGCCCAACGAGGAACTAGGCCTTACACGTGCTGCACATGCGGTGTTCGGCTATGAGCGGATGCTGGCCGAGGATATCCAACTGAAGGCAGAGGCCTACTACCAATACCTGTATGATCTGCCAGTGGAGAACGATCCCACCAGTGCTTACAGCGAGAGCAATACGATCGAGTGGTTCAGCAACAGGTCGTTGGTGAACGAAGGCACCGGTTACAATACCGGTATCGAACTGACCCTGGAGAAGTTCTTCACCCGCGGCTATCACTTCATGATCACCGGCTCGTTCAGCGAAATGAAGTACAAGGCATTGGATGGTGTGTGGCACAACTCACGCTTCAACCTTGGGACGGTGGCCAACGTGCTTGCTGGGAAAGAGTGGAAGCTCGGGGCAAGTCGCGGCAAGGACCGTGTGGTCATGGCCGGTTTCCGTTGGTCGGTGCAGGGCGGCCAGTACAACACACCGATCGACCTGGAGGCAAGTCGTCTGGCGGGTGAAGCCGTGTTCTCCACTGATGAATGGAGCGAAAAGCTGGATGCTGTGCACAAGGTGGATGTTGTGGCCAGTTATCGAGTGGGCCGTCCGAAGGTGAGCCACGAGTTCAAGGCCGATGTGCAGAACGTGTTGAACGCCAAAACAACGGTCGGGTATTTCTACGACGAGCGCGCGGAGGCTGTCAAGAGCTACGCGCAACTCAGCATCCTGCCCGTGCTACAGTACACGCTGCGTTTCTGAAGCCCATAAGTGCATTGACGCCCCGCGCCCTCCCTACGAGCGCGGGGCGTTCTGTTGCCGCGTGTCATTGCCTCAGGCTTCTACCTTTCGCGTTCAGGACCGGTCCCCACGAAGACATGCGCACGCTGCTCTGCCCGCTTACCTTTTGCATGGCAGGCAGTGTTCTGGCACAAAACCCATGGGTCCGCGAGGTGACGAGCATCGGCCCCGAGCATGTTGCGGATGTGGCGGCGGACGCAGCTGGCAACACCTACCTCGTCGGCGATTTCAGCTTTTCGGTGACACTCGATGGTGTTACCGTGACCACGGCCGGGGCACGCGATGTGGTGGTGGCCAAGCTCGATCCCCAAGGCGACCTGGTTTGGATGCGCAGTGCCGGAGGCGCAGGCGTGGATCTCGGGTTGAAGCTCGCCCTTGGAAGCAATGGTGAATTGGCGATCACGGGCACGTTCAACGGAACCGCCGATCTGTTCGGTAATACCACAACTGCAAATGGTGGCTCCACGGACTTCTTCCTTGCCCTGTTGAATGCCAGCGATGGCGCAACGCAGTGGGTGCGCACCGGCGGCAGTGATACGTTCACGGATACCCCGGGTGCCGTTGCCATTTCGCCGAACGGGAACGTGGTGGTGACAGGCAAGTTCAAGAGCACGGCCGTGTTCGATGGTGGTACGCTCACGAGCGCCATCGATCCGTGGACCCAGGACTTCGGCTTCGATGTCTTCATACAGGCCTACTCCAGTGCCGGAACCTCACTCTGGTTGCAGCAGGGTAGTGGAAGTCACGATGAAGAAGCGGTGGAGCTGGTGAGCGATGCTACGAACAACCTCTACCTCACCGGCCAGTACAGCGATACGCTCACGTTCGACCAGTCGCACCCGAACATCGCGCTGAACAGCATCTACGTGGTGCAGTTCGACCCCATGGGCCAGGAGCTATGGTTCCGCAAGTGCGGTGGTACCATCTTCAACCACGTCACCGATATGCGTTTGGGCAGCGATGGCAACCTGCTCTTGTGTGGCGATGTGCAAGGCGATATGCAATGGATCGATGGGGTACCTATCGTAATACCCAGCGCCTATGACAATGCCTACTTCGTTCTGCGATCGACCACCAGCGGTACGTTGTTGAATTCAACCACCATGGGCTCGGCGAACGAAGTGCGTTCGGCTTCGATCACCGAGCAGGCGGACAGCATCGTGGTCTTCGGCGATTTCCAATGCGACTTCACCGGTCTGCAGGATGCCTACCAGGCGAACGGCCTCTTCATGGCCACGGGAACGCACGACTTCTTCATCAGCAAGCATGCGAAAAGCGATCTCGCCTTCATCAAGGCACAACAGTTCGGTGGTGGTGGCGATGTGCGCGCGGGCCAGATGGAAACCATGCCGGATGAGGGGCTCCTGTTCTGCGGCTCCTACAATTCCATCCTGCTGTTCCCAGCACTGGACAACTCGTGGGGCGAGAACTATTTCCAGTGCGGCGTGCTTTCCGCCAACCTGAACCTCACCTATTGCAACGATCCCGAGTACGGCTCGTTCGCGAGCATCTTCAGCGATGGTCTGATGGACGGTTTCGTTGGCCGCTGCCTGGTGGAAAGTCGTGAGCCCTACGATTTCTGGGCGCGCGCCGGCCAACCGCCATGCGAACGCGTGAACCGGCTCGCTTCTGTGTGCATACGACCAGAAGGCTACGCCACCTGCGTGGATACCGTACAAGGCTGTACCTCCGTTGATCTCTTTGCGCAGCTCCCTTTTCTTCTGCCTGATTGGTTCTGCTTCGGATCGCCCACCGTGGCTCCTGCCATGTACGCAGGGTTCTGGGAAGGCGGCTTCAACGACCCGAACATGATGACCGCCACTTGGACCGGCTGGTACCACTATTCGCTGAGCGTCTTCAACAATTGCTGGACGGCGATGGATTCCATCTACGTGATCATTACACCACCGCCCCCGGCGCACTTCTCCACCGGCAATGGGACGTACACCGATCAAGAACCCATCTTTCCCTGTGCACCGCTGGACGCGTGCGATCCATGGCTCATTGCAACGTTGATCCAGCCAGGTGAGACGTTCACGTGGATGGACCCCATGGGGGTCCTGACTTCCGATGACAGCGTGTTCATATACGTGGAAGGCCAATACACACTCACTGTTACCGACAGCAACGGTTGCTCCACCACCAACCGGATCTGCGCGGATCTGCCGTACCAGCCGCCGAACGTAACGGGCATCGATTTCACCTATCTGTACGACGGGGATACGATCTCGGTGCAGGATACCCTCTACACCTGCACGGCATGCATCAGCGGCGAGGTCCAACTCCAGTGGTACATCGACAGCGTTGAGGCGCCACCACCGCCGGGCATTGTCGTCTTTTTCACCAACGAATATGGATGCATACCCAGCGAGAACATGCTCGCACCGGTCAGTGCAGCTTGGGGAGCGTCCGTACCAACGAGCGGTTGGTACCAGATCGAGAACCACGTGTTGTTCGACAACCTCCCGTGCGATTCCGACGAGTTCGAGTTCGTGGGTATGGACAGTGTTTACGTGGTGCGCGTGCCACCGCCACAGTTGTTCATGCCTCAATCCGTGCCTGCTTGTTCCGGTGATACGGTGGTGCTGGCCATACAATGCAACAACTGCGACAGCATTGCATGGAACCCGAACCCCGGGATCATTTCCGTGAACGCGACGGGCGATACGATCGTCGTGAACGCCTTCGGTACTTACGCAGCACATGCCTATTCCATCCACCCGGGTATTGTCTGCGATGTATATGGCTCAACCGGGGTTTATCCCGCACCGCTGCCGAACATCTACATCAACCCGCAGAACGGTGTGATCTGCCCGAACGATTCGGCGATCGTGTTCACCTATGGTTGGGCCACGGGCACAGGCTACCAATGGCAGGGGCCAGGCGGCATCATCACCACCAACAACGACAGCATCTTCGTTACCGAACCGGGCGATTACTACCTGACCGTAACGACTGTTTCCGGATGCCCTGTCAGCAATGGGCCCGTAACACTTGTCGAATTCAGCTCACCCTTCATCCAGGCGTTGCCCAGCAACATCCTGTGCGCTGGCGGGTCCGTCGGGCTGGAAGTGGTTTCCGGTCCGGGTGCAACCCTTCAATGGCAAGCACCCCTGTCGGGAAGTGCTCCCATCCAAACGGTTTACCAACCCGGCACTTACACGTGCAATGTGATGAGCTGCGGGGTGTTGTGGCCGCTCAGTATCGAGGTCTTCGGAGCCGGCATTACAGCTACCGTTGACGCTGGGCCGGGTGTGCTCTGCAACTCCGACCCACTGGTGATCAGCGGACCCGATAGCGCAGCGCAGTACATCTGGCTGCCGGACAATGTGTTCACACAAACGCTTTCAGTGGATCAGCCGGGCAGCTTCCAATTGATCGTGTTCGACCAGAACGGCTGCTCCGATACCAGCGCGATCATTGCGATCGATACGATGTCCTTCACCGTTCCGCTGACCGCCTTCGGCGATACGGTTTGCGCAGGGGAGTACGCGGGTCTGGTGGGCACTGGTTCTGATTCGTTGTCCTGGTTCCAGTCATCCACGGATGTCTTGCCGTTCGCGATCGGCGACACAACGTCCATTGGTCCCGTGATGGGAACGGACACGGTGTTCGTAGTGCAAACGGAGAACGGATGCAGCGGCGATCCCGTGCCTGTGATCGTGGTGGCAGTTCCGGTGGCCCCAACACCCGTGATCACTGGCGACACACTTCTCTGCATAGGCGACGATCTGTTGTTGTCGGTGCAAGCACAGCCGGGGGTGCAGTACGATTGGCTTACTCCGCTCGGCACCGTGAGCGGGACCACGATCAGCGTGTCCGGTGCAGGCCCGATCAACGCAGGCGTGTACTCGGTGACTGCCACGGGGGGCGGCCTATGTGCCGGCTCACCCGCTGAGGTGGTTGTTTCGGTGACCCCGATACCGGGAATTCCGGCCATAGCCGGCGACACCGTTCTGTGCGAAGGTGATGCATTGCTATTGAGCGTCGTACCCTCACCCGGTACCATCGTTAACTGGAACACTCCGCAGGGATCATTCATCGGGGAGACAATACAGATCGCCAACATTGGACAAGCAGATGCCGGGGCGTACTCCTGCTATTTGACGGCCGGTGGTTGCGCTGGCGTTGCGGCGTCGGTGGAAGTCGTGATCAGCGCGCCGGTGCCGACGCCACTGCTTTCGGGTACAACGGAGCTCTGCGAAGGAGAGGTGGTGCAGGTGCTGGCGAGCGGTACCGGTGTTGCTGCGATCGTTTGGTCCACACCCAACAATGGCTCCAGCACCGCGAACCCCTTGGTGCTTCAACCCGCTACGGTGGCCATGTCGGGCATCTATGTATGCACGGTGGAAGGGGAACCCTGCCCCGATCCACAAGCGAGCATTGCGATCGTGGTCGAGGATTGCGAGGTCATCATCCCGAACGTCTTCTCACCCAACGGCGATGGCAGCAACGATGTTTTTGTCGTGGAGGCGCCGCTGGGACTGGACATCAGCATGCGGATCTACAACCGATGGGGACAACAAGTGGCCGATCTCAGCGGCTCCACGATCCGGTGGAGCGGGCGGCGCACCGATACCAATGAAGAGCTGTCTGATGGCGTGTACTACTACGTGCTCCGCTTACCGGGGGCCATCGGTGGCGGCGAGCGCACAGGCTACGTGCAATTGCTGAGCGGACGATGATCCTGAAAGAAGGATGGCCTCAGGCGACGCGCTTCACCAGCCGAAGCTTGTGCGTGTAGCGCTTCTCCTGGATGTGGAAGATGCCCTGCTGATCCAACTTGTCCAACCGTACCTGTCCGCTGGCGTGTACGATGAAGTGCGTGCCATCGGGGCCCGGAAGGATGAAACCCACGTGCACGATGCGGCCTTCGTCATTGTCGAAGAAGGCCAGGTCGCCGGGTTGAGCAAGGTCGAGCAGTTCGATCGTGGTGCCCACCTCGGCTTGTTGGTAAGCATCTCGCGGAAGTGGCACACCCGCCAAGAGGTACACCATCTGCGTGAAGCCGCTGCAATCCACTCCCCAAGGCGTGCGCCCACCCCATAAGTATGGCGCGCTGATGAAGGCCCTCGTCATCAACATGGCCCGCAGTGTTGCAGGTCCGGTAAGGTCGGCCGTGCTCTTGCCGGTTTCTTTCGGATCCTTTTGCTCCGCGGAAGCCGCATCCGCACGCTCCGGAAGATCCACCACCGCACCCATGGGCAGGATGAGCTTCGACCCTCCGAGATCAACTGCTGAGGTGGCTTCGATGCTGCGCTTTGCACCAATGGGCAAGGCGTACTGGGTCGGAACCGATTGCTTGTTGTCCACCCAACCCTCGTATGCATCGAGGTGGAACTTGAGCCGGCTCCACTTCTCCTGCCGCTCCATCACTTCGGCCGTTTCACCGAACAGCCACTGTGTTACCATCTCCGCGCGATCGCTCGGATCCTTGCGCACCGGGACAATGCTCAGGGGACAGACGACAAGATCCATTCGTGGCCGGGGGATCAGAGCGCCTCGATCACGATCGCGCTGGCGCCACCGCCCCCGTTGCAGATACCGGCTACGCCATACTTGGCATTGTTCTGCTTCAGCACATTGATGAGCGTAACGATGATCCGTGCACCGCTGCAACCCAATGGGTGGCCCAACGAAACCGCGCCGCCGTTCACGTTCACCTTGGACGGGTCGAGTTTCAGCAGTTGGATATTGGCCAGGCTCACAACACTGAACGCCTCGTTGATCTCGTAGAAGCTGATGTCGCTCATCTTCAGGCCTGCCTTCTCCACGGCACGCGGTATGGCCAGGGCAGGGGAGGTCGTGAACCATTCGGGCGCCTGCTCCGCATCGGCGTAGGCCCGCACTTTGGCCAGTGGCTTCAGGCCAAGGCTGGCCGCTTTTTCTGCGCTCATCAGCACCATGGCGGCCGCACCGTCGTTGATCGTGCTCGCATTCGCCGCTGTGACCGTTCCACCCTGCTGGAACACGGGTTTCAGGCCGGGGATCTTGTCGAAGCTCACGGCTTTGAACTCTTCATCCTCGGCAACGACGACCTCGCCTTTGCGGGTCTTCACGGTCACCGGTACTATCTCATTCTTGAATTTGCCAGCGGCCCAAGCTGCAGCGCTGCGTTTGTAGCTCTCGATCGCAAAGGCGTCCTGCTGCTCGCGTGTGATGCCGTACTTGGCAGCGCACAGTTCGGCGCTCACACCCATGGCCGTTTGGTGGTAAACATCCGTGAGGCCGTCCTTCACGATACCGTCAACCAGTACCCCATGCCCATAGCGTTGGCCGTAGCGGCCTTTCTCCACATAGTAAGGGGTGCCGCTCATGCTCTCCATACCGCCCGCAACCACCACTTCGGCATCGCCGAGCAGGATGCTCTGGGTGGCGATCATCGTGGCTTTCATACCGCTTGCACACACCTTGTTCACCGTGGTGCATTGCACCGCATCGGGCAACCCGGCGAATTTGATGGCCTGGCGGCCTGGGGCCTGGCCCAGATTGGCTTGCAGTACGCTGCCCATGTAGGCCTCCGTCACCAAAGTTGGGTCGATGCCGGCACGCTGCACGGCGGCTTTCACAGCGGTAGCGCCCAATTGCGTGGCTGGAACATCGGCCAAGGCACCGCCAAAACTCCCAATGGGTGTGCGGACTGCGGAAACGATCACGACTTCGCGGGACATGTGCTGGAGCGACTATTGTAT
>JBATMK010000285.1:0-61980 GCA_049289815.1 Flavobacteriales bacterium | reverse complement strand
CGAACATGCCTTGTGGACCACCGAAGCCCCGGAACGCCGTGTTGGGCGGCAGATGCGTGCGGCAGGAGTAGGCCGTCACTTCCACGTTCGGCACGAAGTAGCTGTTGGTGGCATGGAAGAGCGTGCGCTCCATCACCGCGGGTGACAGGTCGGCGGCGGCACCGGCATTCTGATGAAAGGTGGCCTCGTATGCGAGGATCTTCAGGTCCTTGCTCAGGCCGATCTTGAAATCGCTGCTGTACGGATGCCGCTTGCCGGTCATGCGCATGTCGTCCATGCGGTGCATCGCCAGCTTCACGGGTTTCTTCAGCACGAAGGCCGCAAGCGCCACCAAGGCGGCCCATGCCGAAGCCTGGTCCTCCTTACCGCCGAAGCCGCCGCCGAGACGTGTCACGTCCACTTCAATGCGGTGCATGGGTATGCCCAACACCCGCGCCACGGTGCGCTGAACCGCAGTCGGGCCTTGCGTGCTGGATGCGATGCGGAGGCTGTCGTGCTCAGTGGGATAGGCGTAAGCACCCTGCGTCTCGATGTAGAGGTGCTCCTGGCCATTCGTATCGGCGCGGCCTTCGATAACATGCGCGCACTGCGACCAAGCCGGCTTCGTATCACCAAGCTTGAACGTGCGCGGTGGGATGATGAGCTCGCCCTTCGCGCGTGCTTCGCGTGGATCGGTGATCACGGGTAGCTCCTCCAGTTCGATGGTGATGAGCGCACGGGCTTTACGTGCGATGTTCTCCGATGTCGCGATGATCAGCGCCACCGGCATGCCCCAGAAGTGGATCTCGTGCTCTGCGAAGAGCGGTTCATCCGGAATGATCCCACCGATCTGGTTCTCGCCGGGAATGTCCTTGCAGGTGAGGATCCGCACAACACCCGGCACAGCGGCGGCCTCCGACAGGTCAAGTTTCTTGATGCGTGCATGCGCTGATGCGGCATCGTACGGTAGCGCGAACAGTGTTCCCTGCTGCACGGGTATGTCATCGAGGTAGATCGATCGCCCGGTCACATGCCCACTGCCATCCACATTACGCAGATCCGACAGCTCGAGACGTGTCTCGGCTTCCTCCGCGGAAACCAATTTGTCCTGATCGGGGATCAGGCGATCAGCCCCTTTCTTCCCGCTGGTGTTCATGCGACCAGTTCGTTCAAAGTGAACCGTTCCGGGAACAACTCGAGGAAGTGCGCGAAGAACTGTTGGCGCAAGAGCAGACGCTTGTAATCGGCTGTGCCACGAGCATCGCTGATCGGTGCGATCTCGTCGTTCATCACCTTGATCGCAGCGCGGACCGTATTGTTCGAAATCGGTTTCCCAGCCAGGAAGTTCGATGTGTTGGTCAAATACTTCGGGATCGGCGCCACGCCCCCCGCGCTGACATGCGCCTCGCGGATGGTGTCACCGACCATCTCCAAACGGGTCGCGCTGTTCACACTCGCGATATCGAGGTAGGTGCGCTTGCTCACCTTCTCGAAATTGAAGCGGGTGTTCTTGCCGGGAAGTGTGAAGCGCACCGAGGTCACGATCTCGTCCTGCGACTTGTCCAGCTGTTTGTAGCCCTTGTAGAGATCACGGAGTTTCAGGCTTCGTTCGGTCTTGCCCTTCAAGGTGATCGTGCTGTCCAGCCCCAAGAAGAAGACCGTGAGGTCGCCGATAGGGGAGGCGTTCACGAAGTTTCCGGCCAATGTGCCCATGTTGCGGATGGGCGTGGAGGAGACCAGCAACAAGTGCTTCTCAAGGTTCGGAAAGTGATCGCGCAATTCCTTCGATGCGAGCAGGTCGTTCGCCACGCATGCTCCGCCGATGATGCACTGGTCGTCTTCCATCCGGATGCCTTTCAGTGCTTCATCATTGAACACGGAACGGATCTCCGCATGGTGCATCGTGTCGTGCTTCTGCACGTAGAGGTCGGTCCCGCCGCCAAGGGGAATGCCGTTGTTCGTTGTCGATCGTCGGTCGTTCGGCTGGATGGACTTCAGTCGTTCCTGGATGTGCGTGAAGTAGGAGGGAAGGAATCCGTTCTCCACCGACCACTTCATCGGGTCGGTCACATCCTTCTTCGCCAGCTGCTCTGCCACGATCGCCGCAGCGCGCTCGATCGACTTGTACCCTGTGCAGCGGCAGATGTTCCCGTCGATCGCCCGGATGGCGAGGTCGTTGGTCACCTTCTCCCGCGACAGGCTGCAACCGCTCAGTGATACCACGAAACCTGGCGTGCAGAAGCCGCATTGCGTTCCGCTCTCATCCACCATGGCTTGCTGCACCGGAGAGAGTTTCTCCATGTTCAGACCTTCCACGGTGACGATGTGCTTGCCATGCGCGTTCGCCAACGCGAGCAAGCAGGACGTCATCGACCTGTACTCGACCTGGTCATTGCGCAACTCACCCACGAGCACGGTACATGCGCCGCAATCCCCTTCACGACAACCGATCTTGGTTCCGGGCAGGTGTTGCTTGTAGCGGATGATGTCCAGCAGCACCGTGCCTTCCGGCTCAGTGCTCTCGATCAGCGTGTCGTTCAGGATGAAGGACACCATCGTTCAGTAGTCGATCTTCTTCGTGCTCGTCTTCCACTTCTCGAACGCCACCAAGGCCTCCTCGCGCAACATCTGTTGGGTGAACAGCTTGCGTTCCCTGATGGGTCGTTCTATTTCCGCATAGATGAACGCATCGTCGAAATCGATGGCGGCGGCGTCGTTCTTGGTGTTCGCGTAGTAGATCGCCTGAGGTCTGGCCCAATAGATCGCTCCCAAGCACATCGGGCAGGGCTCGCAGCTGCAATAGATCTCGCAATCATCCAGCTGGAACGAGCCCAGCTCCTTGCAGGCCTTTCGGATCGCCACCACTTCGGCATGTGCCGTCGGATCGTTGGTGGAAGTCACCTCGTTCGCTCCACGGGCAATGATCTTTCCATCCTTCACTACCACGCAACCGAAGGGTCCACCCTTGCCGCTCTCCACGTTATCGATGGAAAGCCGGATGGCTTCCCGCATGTGCTCCTCCTGCGGTTGATGCATGAAGCCAAAGTAAGTGCCTCCCCCTGCTAGTGCACGCGGCTTTTGGACATCGCCTTGACGTTCTTAACGATCAGCTCGTCCAACAACTTCATATCCACGTCCGCCAGCCGCTTGACGTACAGACAACCCTTACCCGTACTGTGCTTGCCCAGCTTCTTCATCAAGGCCCCGTGCTTCTCAAATCCCATGATGATGTAGATCGACAGGTTCGTCTTACGCGGGCTGAAACCGGTGATCATCCATTCGCCTTCTCTCCCGCTCGCACCCTTGTAGTGATAGCGTCCGAAGCCCACGATGCTTTCTCCCCACAGGCGGGGCTCTTCTCCGGTAGCCTTCTTCATCAGCTTGACGAGGGTCTGGCAATCCGTGCGCACCTCTTCGGGCTGCTTCGCGAGGAAGGCGTCCACGCTCGCCTTCGTTTCCTTGGTCTTCAGCTCGGTTTTGGCCATGGCGCTCGTTCTTCAGCAAGGATAGCCCATGCACTCGGCGCGGTAGCATGGCAAGACTTGCGTTTCTAACACCTGTGCAGAACAAGGGCCGGAGAGGTTGGGTCGTGCGGATATCTTCGCGCCGCTTTTCAGCCGATGCTCATCAGCCAACGCCCCGAAGCCCTGCTGCTCCTTGCGGACGGCACCGTGTTCAAGGGACGTTCCATCGGCGCGAGGGGGACCACGGTCGGCGAGATCTGCTTCAACACGGGCATGACCGGTTACCAGGAGATCTTCACGGATCCCAGTTACACGGGCCAGATCATGGTCATGGCCACCCCGCATGTGGGCAACTACGGTGTGCACGCCGACGAGACGGAAAGCGCAGGATTGAGGATCGCCGGACTTGTCGTGAAGAAATTCAGCGAGGTCTGGAGCCGGCCGGACGGCGCCGGGAGCTTGCAGGATTACCTGGGAAAGGCCGGTGTGGTGGGTATCAGCGATATCGATACGCGCAAGCTCGTGCGGCACATCCGCGACAATGGCGCACAGAACGCCATCATCAGCAGTGCTGAGATGGATGTGGCCGTACTCAGGAAGATCCTGGCGGCAGCCCCGAGCATGGAAGGATTGGAGTTGAGCAGCACGGTGAGCACGGCTTCACCCTATACGGTGGGCCAAGGTGCGTATCGTGTTGCATTGGTCGACTTCGGCGTGAAGACGAACATCGAACGTTGCCTTACGGAGCGTGGATGTGCGGTGCGCGTGTTCCCGATGTCCACGACACTGAGCGATATGCTCACCTGGAAGCCGCATGGCTTCCTGTTGAGCAACGGTCCGGGCGATCCTGGGGCCATGCCGAAGAGCGTGGCATTGGTGAAGTCGATCGTGGATAGCGGGCTTCCGGTTTTCGGCATCTGTCTCGGTCATCAGTTGCTGGCCGAAAGCCAGGGGATCGGCACCGAGAAGATGCACCATGGGCATCGTGGTATCAACCATCCGATCAAGAACCTCATCACCGGACACGATGAGGTGACGAGCCAGAACCATGGGTTCGTGGTGAACCGGGAAGACACGGAGAAGAACAGCGCGGTGCAGATCACGCATGTGCATTTGAATGATGGCAGCATAGCCGGTATCCGGTTGAAGGACCGTCCGGTGTTCAGTGTGCAGTATCATCCGGAGGCGGGTCCCGGCCCATTGGATGCGCGCTACCTCTTCGACGATTTCGTGAACAACATGGCGGCGAGCATCAGCGCTACGCGCCAGCCAGCAGAACGCATTACATCATGAGCCTGATCGCCAAGATCCAAGCCCGCGAGATCCTCGACTCCCGTGGCAACCCCACGATCGAAGTGGATGTGTACACCGACAGCGGCCACATGGGCCGTGCTGCCGTGCCCAGCGGCGCCAGCACTGGTGCGCATGAAGCGGCCGAACTGCGCGATGGTGACAAGAAGCGATACCTGGGCAAGGGCGTGCAGAAGGCCGTTGACCATGTGAACGAAACGCTGAACACCGAACTGCACGGCGCGAACGTGGGTGACCAGGTGATCATCGATCGCGTGATGGTGAGCCTCGATGGCACCGACAACAAAAGCAACCTCGGCGCCAATGCCATATTGGGCGTAAGCCTTGCCGTTGCGAAAGCCGCGGCCAGTGAGGCGGGTCTTCCGTTGTACCGCTACGTCGGTGGTGTGGGTGCGCGCACGCTGCCCGTGCCGATGATGAACATCCTGAACGGCGGTGCACATGCCGACAACAAGGTGGACATCCAGGAATTCATGGTGATGCCCGTGGGTGCACCAACGTTCGCTGAAGGACTGCGGATGGGCGCCGAGATCTTCCACCACCTGAAGGCGGTGCTGAAGAACAAGAAGCTCGGAACGAACGTGGGTGATGAGGGCGGCTTCGCGCCGGACCTGCAGAGCAATGAAGAAGCGTTGAAGCTGGTGATGCAGGCGATCGAGAAAGCCGGTTACAAGCCCGGGGATGATGTGGTGCTCGCGCTGGATGCAGCCAGCACGGAGTTCTACAAGAAGGGCGTGTACACCTTGGAGAGCACGGGCGACAAATTGAGCAGCGAGGACATGATCTCCATGTGGAAGGACTGGACCAAACGCTACCCGATCGTCAGCATCGAGGATGGCTTGGCCGAGGACGATTGGGCGGGTTGGAAGAAGCTCACGGTTGCACTAGGTAGCAAGGTGCAGTTGGTCGGCGATGATCTCTTCGTCACGAACACGGAACGCCTCGCCAAGGGGATCAAGGAAGGCATCGCCAACAGTATCCTGGTGAAGGTGAACCAGATCGGCACCCTGACGGAAACCTTGGAGGCCGTGGAGATGGCGCACAAGAACGGCTACACCGCCGTGATGAGCCACCGCAGCGGTGAAACGGAGGACAATACCATCGCCGACCTTGCTGTTGCCACCAATTGCGGGCAGATCAAGACCGGCAGTGCATCGCGCTCGGACCGGATCGCCAAGTACAACCAACTGCTGCGTATCGAGGAGCAGCTGAACAAGGTGGCCGTCTACCCCGGCAGGCAGCTGCGTTACGTGGGCTGAGTTCCTGTAAGGGCGTCAGGAACCGCAGCCCGGCCGAACCGGCCTTCCCCGTGTTCCGATCGGTTCACCGATCTTCGACGCATGTCCTTGCGCACCGCCATGCTTTGCCTGCTGACCGGTGCGAATCTGGGCAGTGCTGTCGCGCAGGAAACCCCGACCGATAGCACCCAGTATTGGCAGAAGGAGCGCCAGTGGAAGGTGAGGACCTTCGGGCACACGCTCGGTGGTGAGATCGCGTGGTATCAAGCGCATGACCTCGCCACCATGCAGCTCTTCCCACGCAGCGCTTCGGTGATCGATGCGGAAACCGATTACGAGCGGATCTACTTCTTCTCTGCATCATTGGCCATCCAGACGCAGCAGGATGTGAGCCTGAGCCGGATCGACAACGGTGCGCTCACCGGGCACCAGTGGAAATTCTCGTTGGACCGATACCTCGGCCGCACCTCGGGTGTGATCGTGGAAACCGATTCCATTTCCGGCGATTCACTGTACACCTTCAGCACGGGCTACTTCTACGCGCAGAACGAAGTGGGGCTCGGCGTTGAGCGGCGCTGGCGCAGCAATGAGCAGCGCCCGTTCTATTTCGGCGGCGGTTTGGGGTTGGGCCTCGGCACCACCACGAGCAGCCAGTTCTATGTGCTGGAAGCCACCAGCCTGCGCGATGTGAGCGGCACGCGCCAATTATCGAGCAACGAGGAATATTATCCCGGGAAGCGCTGCACGTATGTGCGTGCGCATGTTACTGCGCGGGCCGGTGTGCGTATCCTCAAACGGGTGGATGTGGCATTGGAGGCAGCCTACGGGGTGGGCCTGCAAATGATCCACGGCAGCGGGGTACGGCCGATCAACTCGCGCATCGCGGTGGGCTTTTCCACCCGGTATACGATCAAGCGCTAGGTCACTCGATCACCACCGTGCCGAGGTGCATCGCATCGATGCCTCTGCGCAACAGTATTACGCTCACTGTTTGAGCTGGTAACCGGCCAACATCGAACGCGACTTGTCGTGCGGTAGCTGCTTGCTCAGCGATCACCTTGCCGTTGGCATCGATGAGCTGCAACACGCTGTCCACTTCCACTGCATGTCCGATGCGTTCAACCACGATGCGTTCGTCGGCAGGATTGGGGCTGATGCTCCAGGATCGCTCTTCGCCTCCGCTGACCTCATTCACGGCGACCGCGCTCTTGCGCCAACCCAACGTGTACTCGCCCAATTGGAAGCCGGTAAAGTCGATGCGGCCCGAACCGTCCGTTGCGGGCCCTTGGGTATTGACGGTGGCATTGAGTACCACGGTCCACAAGGCACCGGGTCCGCTGCGGTACAGCACCACCATACTGTCCTCATTGAAGGCCACGCCGCCGAAGTCCTGCACCAGACCCACATCGTAGGAGCCGCTTGCAGTGGGCCGTCCATCGAACAGTATCCGCGCATCGAATTCGCATCCCAAGGGAACGATACCGGTGATCCGCCAATACCGGTCGGGCGAAACCACATAGGCGAAGGCCTCATCGACACCTTCGTCCGCCGCGACCCAATACTCCTCGATACGCAAGGTGGCCTGAGCGGGCACCGTGTTGGCCGTGAGGCGGAAGTTGGCCAGGTTGTACTGGCGCACTCCGGTGGTGGTGATCGTATCGTGCTGCGCCGTTACGGCCATGCTGATCCGGTCATCGTTGTTCAACCAGATGAACGCTGGCTCGAACGGGGTGTTGATCACCACTGTATTGGTGGCCCCGCCCAGCGGATGCTGCGAACTGAACAGCGCCCCTGAACTGCTCACGCAGGTGATGGTGGTGGGCACATTGTGGTAATAGTGATCGGCATGTCGCAACTTCTGTTGCACTTCCACGGTGGTCACGAAGCCGCCACCGCCGGGTACGCTGGTGAAGCCGTCCACCTCGAAGGCCGCCCAACCGGGTTGCTTGATCCAGTCATCGAAGTAGTCGGTCATGTCGACTCCGGTAGTAGCTGTCAGGTGGTCGCGCAATTGATCGGTGGAAATGTCCTTGAAGGCATACGCGTTCATGACACTCGTGAGTCCGGCGTTGAACAGGTTTTCACCCAGGTAGCTGCGCAGCGTATGCAGGACATCGGCCCCCTTGTTGTATGTCTGCGCGCCGTAGGTGAAGTCTTGTGGCATATCGGCCAGGGCGTACCAGCCTTCGTCGGTGACATGGGCGCTGTGCAGCATGTCGTGGTGGTTGGAGCGCACCTCATCCATGTAGTAGGCGTTGCCGTAGACGCGCTCCAGGAAGAGATAGCTCAGGTATTCCGCGAAGCCTTCGTTGATGTACATCTCCTCCGCCCGTGCGCAGGTGATGAGATCGCCGAACCACATATGCGCCAGTTCGTGTGCCATGGTGGCTTCATACTGCAGGCCGCCATCCACAATGGAAGTTGGATAGGAGATGTTGCATGGATGCTCCATCGCCCCTTGCGGTGTAAGGCAGTAGCCCACACGTTCCCAGCGGTACGGCCCGAAACGTTCTTCATATCCATCGAACGCATCTTTCAGGTGCAAGAAGGAGTTCTTCATGTCGGTGGTATCGCCGGGCATTGCGACCAGGTCAACGGGAACGGTGTTGCCACCGGTGCTGGGGAATGAATCGCGGGCGACGGCGTACGTGCTCGCTGTCACGGATGCCAGATACGCAGGAATGCTCCCGGCCATTTGCCAATGCGAGGTCCACAACCCACCACCGAGATCCGTTTCGTCCAACAGCTCGCCGTTGCACCAGGTATGGCGGTTCAGGTCGGTATGCACCACGAACTCATAGGTGCTGCGCTCAACGAAATTGTCGAAGCAAGGGAACCAGGCGCGGCCATAGGAATGCGGCTGCGCACCGAAGGCTACACCCAAGTTGTAGATGACACTGCCACTGGTGTAAAAACCGCCCCAGCCGGTCACATCCACCGTGGGGTCGCCGTGGTAATGGACCGTGAGTTCAAGCGTGTCGGCGGGATCATGCGCTGCGTCCAATGTGATGTCGAGCAGCTCGCCGGTCTGGGCGAAACCCAGAAGCGTGTTGCCGTATGTCACGGAATCCACGGTGAGGGCGAGCAGGTCGAGGGGAAGGTGATCGATGGCGTTCACCTTCGGGGCGAAGCGCAGGGTGGTATGGGCGGCGATCACACCCAGGTCCACCTGTGTCAGGTCGAGATCGATGCTCGTGTGGAGGATATCGATGCTGTCGCTGCGCGTTGCAGCCGCTTTCAGGTGCGCAGGGTGCTCGTGCGCGGTCGCGCTCCTGTTCAACTGGCAGGACTGTCCGTGAAGCACGTTCGCAAAGCAGAGCGGGAAGGCGAACAGCAGGTGGGAACGGGTCATTGTCATGGTTCGGTCAGCGAGGGTCCGTGGGCAAGGTAGCGCCGCACGAAAGTCGCTGGTCCACCCGTTCACCACATGGGATCCCTACTTTTGGACATGTGCCTTGGGTTCCTTACACCGTAGGCCAGCACCCACTATCCCGTATGAAACCGAGCACCGAACTGCACGATCTGATCAAGTCATTGAACAAGTCGGAGAAGCGGTTCTTCAAGCTGCATAGCGCCCTGCAGAGCGGGCCGAAGAACTACCTGAAGATCTTCGAGGCAGTGGACGATCAGGAGGTTTACGACGAGGACCTGATCAAGAAGAAGTTCGCGGGGACCATGTTCATCAAGCACTTCCCCAGCGAGAAGAACCACCTCTACAAGCTGATCCTGAAAGCGCTGCGGGCGTACTACTCGGAGAACAACGTCAGCAGCATCCTGAAGCAGGAGATCAAGAACATCGAGATCCTCTACCAAAAAGCGCTGTACGATGAATGCAACAAGGTCCTGCACCGGGCCAAGCGGCTGGCCAAGGAGAACGAGCGGTTCTACTACTGGTTCGAGCTGCTGAACTGGGAGAAGATGCTGTTGGAAGAGGCCTACGAGAGCGGGGAGTTCACCAAGGACCTGGACGCGCTGATCGAGGAGGAACGCGACGTGATCGAGAAACTGCGCAACCTGGCCGCGTACCACATCCTGTACAGCAAGATCAACTACGTGTTCCGCAGCGGTGGCTATGTGCGCAGCGACGAGGAACATGCAATGGTGGAGGAGATCAGCGAACACCAGCTCATCAAGGGGAAGAACACGGCCCTGAGCCAGCGGGCCGCCACGATCTGCTATTACACCCAGGGCTTCTGTCAATGGGCAAAGCGCGATTGGAAGACGAGCCTGGAGAAGTTCATGAAGGTGAAGTCCATCCTGGACAACCATCCCCACCTGAAGAGCGATCTGGCCAAGCGCTACGTGAGGACGCTGCAATACATCATCTTAGGGCAGATCGAGCTGGAGGATTTCAAGAGCGCGCGCGAGAACATCAAGCTCATGCGCTCGCTCAAGGAGAACGAGGGCTTCAATGGCATGGACATCATCGTACAGACGTTCACGGCGAGCTACGTCAGTGAGCTCCGGCTGTACGATTGCATGGGCGAGCATGCCAAGGCCGTGGAGCTGGTACCTGCCATACTACAGGGCATGGAAGAGCTGGGCACACGGCTGAACAAGGAATTCGAGATCGAGTTCTGGTACAACCTGGCCGTGGTACACTTCGGTGCCGGCGAGGTGAACAAGTCCCTCTTCTGGCTCAACAAAGTGCTGAACGATCCCGAGCCTACGCTACGTCAGGACATCTTCGCCTATGCGCGCCTATTCAACCTGGTGGTGCATTACGAGCTGGGCAACTTCGATCTGCTGGAGTACATCGTGCGCAGCACACAACGCTTCCTCAGCAAACGGCACCGCGCGTTGGAAGTGGAGAACGCGCTGATCGATCACATCAAGAAACTGGCGCGTGCAACACAACCCAGCGTGAAACGCGACCTGTTCAAGTCGTTGCACGACGAACTGGTGCGACTGTTCAAGGACCCGAACCAGAGCCTGGTACTGAAGTATTTCGATTTCCTGTGCTGGACCCGCGCCAAGATGGACGGCATCCCCTTCAGCGATGCGGTTCGCTCGGGTTTGAAGAAGGCTTGACCTGTCCGGGGCGCATCAACGCGTGCCCGCCATCTCCTTCACGTAGGTGATGGTGAACTCCGTACGGCGGTTGGCCTGGTGTTCCTCTTCGCTGCATGCCACGCCATTGGAACACCTGTTCGTCAGGCGTTCCTCGCCATAACCCTTGGCGGTGATGCGCATGGGATCGGCACCGTGTCGGACCAGGTAGTCCACCGTGCTGTTGGCGCGGCCGTCGGAGAGGACGAGATTGTACAGGTCGCCCCCGCGCGCATCGGTGTGGGATCCCAGTTCGAAGCCCAGGTCGGGGTTGTCCTTGATGATGGCCACCAACTTGTCCAGTTCAACAGCGGCATCCGGCCGGATGTCCCATTTGTCGTAGTCGAAGTAGATGTTCTCGATGGCAATGGGCTTGTTCACCTCGATGGCCTGCAAGGTGAAGGAGATCTCAAGCGTGTCGCTCACGGCCAAGCCTTTCGTGCTCACGCGTTTACGTTCGTTCAGGTAGCCATCGCGGTGCACCGTGACATCGTACGTGCTCTCGGGTTCCAGGTCGAACCGGAAGACACCATCAGGTCCGCTCAAGGTGGTTCTCTCCTCCAGGGTCTCGATGTTCTCAATGCTCGCTTCCACGTTCGGCAGGAAGTCACTGCTATCGCCCACGACGCCTTCCAACGAGAAGATCCGCTGGTTGATGAGGAAGGAATGGATCCGGTCATTGCCGGTGCGATCACTGCTCAGGTAGCCCCCGTTGTGGACGGTGTCGAGCACGAAACTGAAATCGTCGTGCACCGTGTTGAGGGGATAGCCCATGTTCTCCGGGATGGTCCACTCATCATTCTCCGTGCGGGTACTGAAGATATCGAGCCCGCCCATGTTCAAGTGCGCGGTGCTGGCGAAATAGAGGGTATTGCCGTTGATGGTCGGGAACAACTCGTTGCCGGGCGTGTTCACGATAGGGCCAAGATTCACCGGCTCCGTCCATCCGGTACCGATATCGCGGCTCATCCAGATGTCGGTGCCGCCCAGTCCGCCGGGCCGGTCGCTGGCGAAGTAGAGCGTATGTCCATCGTTGCTCAGTGCAGGGTGTCCGGTGGAGTAATCGTCACCGTTGAAAGCGAACGCGCGGATATCGGTCCAGTCACCGGCGTCGTTCAGTGTCGCGCGGAACATCATCAAGTGGCTCACATCGGCATCGTCCTTTCCGAGTTTGTGCCCGGTGTAGTGGCTGCGCGTGAAGTACATCGTTTTGCCGTCGGCGCTGAAAGCCACGGGGCCTTCGTGCCATTGGCCATTCACCTCGCCGGGCAGCGGTTGTGCTGCCAACCAGGTCACCATGGTTTTCTTCTCGCAGTAGTACAGGTCCAGATAGCTGAGACCGTTCCATGGATTGACGTTGGTGAGCGGTGCGTCCTGTTCACCCACCACCACCAGTCCCTTCTTGTACTGCGCCGCGCTGAACATGTTGCGCATGCCGGGCAATACCAGTTCGTTCACAACGAACCGTGCAGTGTCCTTGTAGAATGACTTGTAGCCAAGGCAGGATTCGTACAGGTCCTGTGCGGTGCCATCCTCGGGGTTCTCGCCCAGGATGCGCAGGAAGAACGCCGCGGCCTTCTCGCGTTGGCCCACTTCCATCAGCACCTGTCCGTAGTGCAGGGCATCATTGCCAGTGAGACTTGTCACGCTGTCGGCGCTTGCGAATCGTTGTACAGCCCGCTCAGTCTTGCCTTGGAGACGCGCGGCTTCGGCGGCACGCAGCAGTGCGGCACGGTCCAACCTGGCGGCCGGTACCTGATCGTACTTGCCCACCGCTTTATCATAGGCCATGCGGTTGTACGCCTGATCGGCCTGCTGCAGGCGCATGCCCGCGCAACCGGCAAGTAGCGCCACGCACGCCAATGGAGCAAGAGTGGAGGTGAGGATGGCCTTCATCAGAAGTAGCGGGGTGTTTTGATCTTGATGGTCTCCTTCCCGAAGTCGAAACCGATCATCAATTCATGCGAACCGGAGGTATAGGCGCGCAGTTTGTTCAATGCGAGGTCGTAAGCGTAGCCGGCACGCAGGCGCTGTGTGATCTGGTATTCCACCATGCCTACGATCGCATCGCCGGTGCGGTAGCCCGCGCCCAGCCAGAAGCGTTCCTTGTAGAGCACGTTGCAGTTGATGTCCGCTTCGATCGGCGCGCTCAGCTCGTACTTCACCAGGAAGGATGGCTTCAGGTCGAAGTTGGCGTTAAGGTGGAAGAGCTTGCCGGCGTTCAGGTAGAAGTGGTTGGTGAAGAAGCCGTCCGTCACGTCGGACCCGTGCACCTCGATCGCCTTGTCAGCCGCATACAACGTGGGGACGCTGATGCCGATATAGCTGAGCTTGTTGTTCCAATACATGCCGAAACCGAACTTGCCAACGAGCGCGTTGTTCACGTTCTGGGCATACACGGCATCGTTCTCATCCCAGTACACCAGGTCGTTCAAATTGGCGCTGTAGATCGAAAGCCCCGCCTTCAAGCCGAAGGCAAGCCGGCCATCGCCCAGCTTGATGCGGTAAGCGTAGTGACCCGCGACCTCCATGTCGCGGCTCACCCCGATCTCATCGCGTACCACCGACAGGCCAAGTCCCATGCGGTTGCCGTACAGCGGAGCGTCGAATGCGAGCATGCTTGTGCGTGGAGCACCGGGCACTTCGAGCCACTGCTCGCGGTGCAGCAAGCTGCTGCTCGCATACGTGTGGCTGCCTGCGTAGGCGGGATTGATGAAGAGCCCGTTGAACATGTACTGGCTCACCATCACTTCCTGCTGCGCCAATGAAGTGCATGCGAGCAGGAGCACCGCGCAAATAGCGGAAAGCTTGCGGTACCGGCGACGCATGTTGCGCACGCCGGTACGGGCGTTATCGGCGTAGGTCAACATAGTTCTGGAGTGTTTGTTCGCCTTCGTTGATGATGATGATCACGAAGTAGGTGCCATTGGGCAGCGCCTCGCCTTGCTGGTTCTCGCCGCGCCAATCGTTGCGGTAGTGGAGCTGGTCGAACACGGTGTTGCCCCAGCGGTTCACCACCAGCATGTGGTTGTTCGGGAAGCCTTCGAGACCCTGCACCACGTAAGCATCATTGCTGCCATCGCCATTGGGGCTGAAGCCCGTTGGCATCAGCAGGTCGGTGGGTTGGGTCAAGGTGAAGGTGAGCACGAGCGTACAGCCGTTGGCGTCGGTGATGGTGACGGTATATGTACCTGCGCCCAAGCCGTTCAGGTTGGCCGTGGTGGCGCCGTTGCTCCAGTCGTACGTGTAAGGTGCATTGCCCCCGGTGACTTCCAGCGCGATGCTGCCATCGTTGCCGTTGTAGCTGCTCACGTTGTACCCGTTCCCGTGCACGATGATCGTACTGTCCACCAGGATCGCGGCGTTCTCACCGACGGTGTATGTACCGCTCCATGTGCAACCCATCGCGTCGGTGATGGTCACGGTGTAATCGTCGGCCACAAGGCCGCTGGGATCCTCCGTGTTATCGCCGTTGCTCCAGTCGAAATCGTAAGGTCCGGTGCCGGCCAGTACGCTCAGGTCAATGGAGCCATCATCGCCATCGTTGCAGAGCACGTTGCTCGTGATGGCCTGCGCATCCACTGCTGGTGAGCCGGCCACGATGGCACTGTCGGTGAGTGCACAGCCGTTGGTGTCGGTGATGGTCACGCTGTAGGTATCAGCGATCAGGTCGTTGATGTCCTCGGTCTGCGCGCCGGTTTCCCATTCGAAGGTGTAAGGGGCTCCGCCACCGTTCACGCTCAGGTCAATACTGCCCGTAGTGGCACCGCAGTTGGCGTTCGTGCTGGTGGTGCTGGTGGTCATCACCGTATTCGGGACGATGTCCACACACTCTTGTACGCTGCAGTTGTTGGTGTCGGAAAGGTTCAGGCAGTAGGTGCCCGGTGCGAGGCCGGTGATCACGGCGCTGTTGCTCGTGAAGCCGTTCGGGCCGGTCCATGCATAGGTGTACGCTGGCACGCCGCCGGAAGCGCTTGCGTCGATGCTACCATCGCTGCTGCCATCACAACTGGTGTTGCTGCCGCTCGGGTATGCGAAGGGTGAGAGCAGCGGATCCAGCGGCTGCGGCGCGGTAACGGTGATGCTTTGCACCGACGTGCAACCGTTCATGTCGGTCACCGTCAGCGTGTATTGTCCCGCCACGATACCGCTCAGCGTGTCGGCCGCGCTGGTGAAATTGTTCGGACCCGTCCAAGCGAAAGTGTTGCCACCGCTGCCACCGGACACGCTCACACCGATGCTGCCATCGCTGTTGCCATCGCAGCTGGTGTTGAAGCCTCCGGGGAACTGGCTCAACACAACGTCCGCAGCCAATGCACTATCGGGTTCCGTGAGGGTAATGCTCGTGGTGAAGCTGCACTGGTTCGTATCGGTGACCACCAGATCATAGGTGCCCGCACCCAGTCCGCTGATGTCCTCGGTGCTGTAGAACACGCTGTCCGGTCCACGCCAGTCGAAGAAGTAGGGCGCCGTGCCTCCGCTCACCACCAGGTCGATGCTGCCATCACTTGTCCCATTGCAGCTGATGTTGGTGCCGCTCGGATAGAGGGCCGCGGTCAACGTGGCATCCACCGGTGCGCTCGGTTGCGTCAGCGTGATGGTGCTATCGAGCGCGCAGCCGTTGGCATCGGTGACGGTCACGGTATAATCACCCGCGACAAGTCCGCTGAAGTCAGTGATGTTGTTCGCTGCGAATCCGTTCGGGCCGGTCCACACGATGTCGAGCGTACCAGCACCTCCGGTCAGGTCAACTTCGATCACCCCGCTGCTATCACCGGCACATGGGATGTTGAAATTGCCGTAGTCGCTCACGTACAGATCGAAGCCATAAGGCTGCGATGCCGCGATGGTGGCGCTCCACGACCCGAAGCAGGTGCCTGCATCGGTAACGTTCACGGTATAGGTGCCACCCGCCAATGCACTGATGTCCTCGTTCGTGCTGGTGAACCCGTTCGGGCCGCTCCAGGTGGTGTTGTATGGGCCGGTGCCGCCGGAAAGGGTCAGGTCGATGCCGCCGTCGTCGCTGCCATCGCAAACGTTTCCGCTTACAGCCAGTGCAGCTTGCAAGAGGCCTGGTGCGGTGAGCGTCACCGTGTTGCTGTTGGCGCAGCCGTTCGCATCCACCACGTTGATCGTGTAGGTACCTGCGGCCAAGCCACTGATGTCTTCACTCAGGGATGCGTAGCCACTGGGTCCGGTCCAATCGAATTGGAAGGGAACCGTTCCGCCGTTCACGGTGAGGTCGACGCTGCCATCGTTCCCGGTGCAACTCACTTGGTAGCCATTGCCCGCATCGCTCAGCAGTTCATCCACTTGCAAGGGTTGCGGTGCAACCAGCGAAAGCGTTGCCATCGCTGAACATCCGTTCCCATCGGTCACCACGAGGGTGTAGCTGCCCGCCACAAGGCCGGTGATGTCGGCATCGGTGCTGGTGAAGCCGTTCGGACCTGTCCACGCATAGGCGAAGCCCCCGTTGCCGCCGTTCACCGAAGCACTGATGCTGCCGTTGTTGTCGCCATTGCAGGGGATGTTGTATCCGCCACTGTACAGCGAGGGGTTCAACACCACGCTGATCGGTGAGGGCTCCTGCAGATCCACCGTTGCTGTGGCCGAGCAACCGTTCGCATCCGTGATGGTGACGTTGTATGTGCCACCGGCAAGCGCGGAGAGATCCTCGTTGTTGCTGTAGTACCCGTTCGGTCCGCTCCACTGGATCACGTACGGGAGCGTACCACCGTTCACCGTAAGATCAACGGTGCCGTCAGTGGCCCCATCGCAGCTCACGCCATTGCCACCGCCGAACAAGCTCGTGCTGATGGAGGTGCTCATGGGTGTCGGGCCCGTGAGCGTAACGCTCGCACTGGCGCTGCAACCCACGGCATCGGAAACATTGAGGGTGTACGTGCCGGGTTCAAGCGAGGTGATGTCCTCGGTGATCGCAACGAAACCGTTCGGGCCGCTCCAAGTGGTCGTGTAAGGGGCAACGCCACCAACAATGCTGGCATCAACGCCACCATCGGCTGCACCGTCGCAGCTCGTGTTCACCCCACCGCTGAAAACGCTTGCCGCAAAACCGATGTTCACGGGCGTTGCGGAAGTCACGCTGTACTGGGTGAATGTGCTGCAACCGTTCTGGTCGGTCACAACAAGTTGATAGGTGCCGGGTGCGAGACCACTGATGTCCTCAGTGATCGCGGTGAATCCGTTCGGGCCTGTCCAGAAGAGGAAGTAAGGCGGCGTACCACCGGCGATCGCTGCGTCGATGCTGCCATCGTTCGCACCGGAACAACTGGTGTTGAAGCCACCGGGATAACCGCTCACGTTCGCTGAGATGGTGAAGAGGCCGGGCTGGTTCACGTCGAATGACTCCGAGTAGGAACAGCCGTTCGCATCCGTGATCGATACGGTGTACACACCGGCGAAGAGGTTGCTGATATCCTCGTTGTTGCTGGTGAACGCGCCCGGGCCGCTCCACAACCAGGAATAGGCTGGCGTTCCACCGCTCGTGGTCAGGTCAATGGCGCCGTTGTTGGTGCCTTGGCATGTAGCCGTGGTGATGGCCGCTGTGGCATCAAGAGGTGACGGGGCGGTGAGGTTGAACGAGGCTGTCGCCGTGCAGCCGTTCTGGTCGGTCACCACCAGGTCGAAGGTGCCGGGAACGAGGCCCGACAAGTCTTCGCTCGTGCTGTTGAACGCATTGCTTCCAGTCCATTGGAACGTTGCATTGCCGGCGCCACCGATCACACTGATGTCGATGCTTCCATCGGAAGCATTGCTGCAGGAAATGGCGGTGCCGCCGATGGACCTGCTCACGCTCGAGCCGAGGGTCAACGGAGCGGGTTCAGTGAGGGTGGTGGTCCCGCTCGAGGTGCAGCCGTTCGCATCGGTGATGGTCACCGAATAGGTGCCTGCGGCCAGACCGCCGATATCCTGGGTGTTCGCAGTGTACCCGTTCGGCCCGGTCCACGCCACGGTATAGGGCGCCTCGCCACCGGTGACGGCCAGATCGATGCTGCCATTGGTGCCACCATTGCAGGCGATCGCTGCGCCGTTGTTGAACTGGGAAATGCTGATGCTGTTGCCCAGTACCGCGGGCTCGTTCAACACCACGGTCGTGCTGCTGCTGCAGCCGTTCACATCGATCACGCTGATGGTATATGAACCGGCCGCGAGCCCGCTGATGTCCTCGGTGTTCGCGGTGAACCCGTTCGGACCGCTCCACGTGATCGCATAGTTCGGAACGCCACCGACGATGGTGGCACCGATGCTGCCGTCACTTGCACCATTGCATCCGATCTGGCCGCTTCCGATCTGCGCGGCGGCTGCTACAACGTTGAGCGTGCCGGGGGCGAAGAGGGTATAGCTTGAGAACGTACCGCAACCGTTGCCATCTATAACGGTGAGGATGTATGTGCCTGCGACAAGTCCAGCGATGTCCTCCGTGTTCGCGCTGAATCCGTTAGGCCCTGTCCAGCCGAGGATGTAGGGTGGTGTTCCGCCGCTCACCGTGGCATCGATGCTGCCATCGGTGCTGGAGTTGCAGCTCACATTGGTGCCGTTGAAGTTGCTCAGCGTTGCGCTCACATTGAAGATGCCCGGCTGGTTCACGTCGTATGTCTCCGTTACGGAACATCCGTTCGCGTCGGTGATCGTGAGTGTGTACACACCAGCCAGCAGGCTGCCGGGATCCTGGGTGCTCGCGATGAAACCGTTCGCACCGGTCCAGCTATAGGCATATGGCACCGCGCCGCCGCTCACGCTCACATCGATCGCACCATCGTTGCTGCCTTGGCAGGCCGCAGTGGTGATGTTGGCGCTGACACTCAGCGCGGCGGGTTCCGTAAGGGTGAACGAAGCACTCGCGGTGCACCCGTTCGCATCGAAAATGTTCAGGTAGTAATTGCCAGCCGTGAGGCCGCTCAGGTCCTCGATACCGGTGGATCCACCGGAGTCATCGGTCCATGTGTAGTAGTACGGTGCGGTACCGCCGCTCACCGTTGCATCGATCCAGCCATCGGCGTTGCCATTGCAGGCAATGTTGAATGCACCATAGGTACTCACCGTGGAAGCGATGGACAGCGCAGCCGCAGGTTGCGTGATGATGACAGGGTGCAGCTTCGGTGTATTGCAACCGTTGTTGTCCATCACACTCACCATGTAGAAGCCTGCGCTCAGGCCCGTGGCCGTTGCACCGGTTTGCTGCGGGACCGTGTTCCATGTAATCGTGTAACTGCCACTTCCGCCGCTGGCTTCCACTGTGGCGTACCCATCGTTACCGCCGAAGCAGCTCACGTTCTGGAAGCTCTCCACGAAAAGGCTCAGACCCGTCGCCGGTTCCGTGATGGTCACGTTCGTGCTGGTGGAGCAACCGTTCGCATCGGTAGCGACGACCGTGAAGGTGCCGGCCACCAGATCGGTGATCGTTGGGCCGTTCACCGCAGGAATGGTGAGCCAGGTGTAGGTGTACGGTGCCGTGCCACCGGATGCAACAACCGAAGCGGCACCGGTGCTGTCCTCATAGCACAGCACATTGGTGGTGCTGGTGATGGACAGCGCGAGCGGCGCGCTTGGGCCGCCGATGCTGACGCCTAGTGAGGTGGTGCATCCTCGCGCATCAGTCACAGTAACCGTCCATATGCCCGCGCCCAAGCCGTTGGCCGTTGCACCGGTCTGTGGTGGTGCTGTGTTCCATGCATAGTTGTATGGGGCTGTTCCGCCGGTGGCGGCAACTGTCGCTTGTCCGTTGTTCGAACCGGAACAGGTCTGGTTGGTGGTGCCCACCACGGCTACACCCAAAGCAGCAACCGGTGAGGTGATCGTAACCTGGGCCGTTGTGCTGCAACCTTGGCCATCGGTCACGGTCACCGTGTAGGTGCCCGGACCAACACCGCTCATGGTGGCATTGTTCTGCACGGGCACGGTGTTCCACGAGTATGCGTAAGGTCCTGTACCGCCGCTGGCACTGGCCGTGGCGCTCCCGTTCATCGCACCGAAGCAGCTCACGTTCTGTTGGGCGGCGATCGAAGCGGCCAACGCCGCTGCGGGTTGTGTGATGATGGCAGCAACGGTGGCTGTGCAGCCGTTGTCGTCGGTGATCGTGCAGGTCCACGATCCGGCGGTAAGGCCGGTTGCCGTGGAGGTGTTCTGGATCGGTGAGGTGTTCCAACTGTAGCTATATGGGCCTGTACCGGCAGTGGCATTGGCCGTTGCTGAACCGGTGGCGTTGCCGAAGCAGTTCACATTGGCGGTGGCCGTGATGGAAGCAACAAGAGCAGCCGCCGGCTCCGTAATGAACACTGCATGCGTTCCGATGCAGCCGTTCGCATCGGTGAGGGTCACCGTCCATGTACCTGCTGTCAGCGCAGCTGCGGAAGGACCGTTCTGTGCGGGAACCGTGTTCCAGCTGAACGCGTATGGAGCAACACCGCCCACGGCGTTCACTTGCGCAGTGCCGTTATTCCCGCCGTTGCAATCAACATCGGAGGTGCTTTGTGTGTTGATGATGATCGCATTCGGTGCCGTGAGCACGAGTGCAGCATTGGTGGTGCAGCCGTTCACATCCGTTGCGGCCAGGCTGTAGCTCCCGGCTTGCAGACCGCCGATATCCCCGGTGCCCGCCGTGAACCCACCGGGACCAGTCCAACTGTAGTTGATCGGCGCGGTGCCACCGGCCACCGTGGCGTTGATACTGCCATTGGTTCCACCGTTGCAGGTAATGTTGAAGCCGCCGCCCAGATCAGGGCTGGTGATACTGGAAGCGAAGGGTGCTGGTGCAGTAAGGGTTTCGGTCGCACCGATCTGGCAACCGTTCGCATCGGTGACCACCAGCACATACGTGCCGGGCTGCAAGCCACTGATGTTGGCACTTGCGGAGTTGAAGCCGCTGGGGCCGGTCCACGCATAACCGTAGTTCGGTGTGCCGCCGCTTGCTGAAGCACCGATGGTTCCATCGCCACTGTTCGCGCAGCTCAGGTTGGTGCCGCCGGTGAAGAGCGACGGCGTTACCGTTACTTGATACAAGCTAGGTTCCGTGACGGTGTATCCGCTGGTCCATGTGCAGCCGTTCGCATCCGTGAGGACAACGGTGTAGACGCCAGCGAAAATGGCGCTGATGTCGATGGTGCTGGCCGTGTAGCCGTTCGGTCCGGTCCACGTTGCGGTGTACGGTCCAGTGCCACCAAGTGGTGTCAGGTCCACACTTCCATCGTTGATGCCATTACAGATGGCATGGACAATGACCACCGTCGCGCTCAACGCGGCAGCAGGTTGCGTAATGGTCGCCGTTGTTGTCGCCGTGCAGCCGTTTGCATCGGTCACCGTGCAGGTGTATGTGCCGGCGACAAGACCTGTGGCGACCGCGGAGGACTGCACCGGTATGGTGTTCCACGAATAGCTGTAGGCGCCGGTTCCTCCGGCGGCCAGCGCCGTTGCCGAACCGGTGGCGCTACCAAAGCACAACACGTTGGCCTGTGCACTGGTTGAAGCGGAAAGCCCGGATGCAGGTTGTGTGATCGTAGCACTTGAAGTTGTGCTGCAACCATTGGCATCTGTGATCGTGCAGGTCCATGTACCTGCGGGCAGGTTGTTGGCCGTTGCGGTGCTCTGTACAGGAATGGTGTTCCAGGCATAGCCGTACGCACCGGTACCGCCGTTCGCGTTCACTGTTGCGCTGCCCGTGCTGTTGCCGAAGCACAACACATTGGTTTGCGCACTGATCGAAGCGGACAATGCCGCCGCGGGTTGGGTGATCGTTACCAGGCGAACAATGCTGCAGCCATGATTATCGGTGATCGTACAGGTATACGATCCAGCCGGCAGGTTGCTCGCGGTTGCTGTGGTCTGGACCGGTACGCTCGTCCATGAGTAACCGTAGGGGGCGGTACCGCCGGAGGGGCTCACGGTCGCGCTGCCCGAGCTGTTGCCGAAGCAGAGCACGTTGGTTTGCGCGCTCACGCTCGCGTTCAACGCAGCCGCTGGTTGTGTGATCGTGGTGTTGGCCGTGGTGCTGCATCCGTTCGCATCGGTGACGGTGCACGTGTAGTTGCCTGCAGGTACGTTGCTCATGGTGGCACCGGTCTGCACTGGTGCGCTGTTCCAGTTGTAGGTGTAGGGTGCGGTGCCCCCGCTGGCGTTCACGGTTGCGCTTCCCGTGTTGTTGCCGAAGCAGAGCACGTTCGTGCTCGCGCTGATGCTTGCGCTCAAAGAAGCGGCTGGCTGGGTGATCGTAACGTTCACTGTCGTTGAGCAACCGTTCACGTCGGCAACGGAGCATGTGTAGCTGCCGGCTGCCAAGCCGGAAGCCGTGGCTGCGTTTTGCACGGGCACGGTGTTCCAACTATAGCTGTAAGGACCAACCCCGCCGCTTGCGCTCGCTGTTGCGCTACCTGTGGTGTTTCCACGGCACAGAACATCGGTTTGCGCGAAGAGCGATGCGCTGATCGCAGTTGCGGGTTGGGTGATGATCACGGCTTGAGTGGTGGTGCAACCATTGGCATCCGTAACGGTGCATGTCCATGTGCCTGCGGCGAGGTTGGTCGCGTTGGCACCGGTTTGTACGGGCACGGTGTTCCAGCCGAATGAGTACGGTGCCGTTCCGCCCGACGCGTTGATGATGGCGCTGCCGGTATTTGCGCCCGTGCACGACACGTTCGTTTGCACCGCGATGTTCGCGGCCAATGCTTGTGTTGGCCCGGTGATGGCAGCAACGGCCGTAGTGCTGCAGTTGTAGCCATCTGTAACGGTAACGGTGTAGCCGCCGACCGGTAGACCGGTCGCAAGGGCTGCATTCTGCACGGGCACACTTGTCCAAGCATATCCGTACGGAGGCACCCCACCGGTAACACCAACGCTCGCACTGCCCAGTCCATCACCGAAGCAGATCACGCTCGTCGTTGCGCCGATGGTTGCATCCATCTCGGTGGTCTGCGTCAGCGAGGTATTCGCGCTGACCATGCAGCCATGCGCATCGGTCACGTTCAACGTGTACGTGCCCGCTTGCAGACCAGCGATATCGACGCTGCTGCTTGTAAAGCCGTTCGGTCCGGTCCAAGACGTCATGTACGGCCCCGTTCCACCGGCGACCGTTGCATCGATGCTACCGGTGCTACCGCCGAAGCAGGCTATGTTCTGTCCGAAGGCAAGGATCGCTGGCGCCAGGTTCGCCGTGAGCGTCGTCGGTGCAATGAGGTTGAAGCTCTGCGTGCGGGTGCAAGCGGCATCCGTTACCGTAACGGTGTAAGTGCCCGCAACAAGGCCACTGATGTCCTGTGAATTCGCCGTGAACCCACCGGGACCGGTCCAGCTATAGCTGTATGGTGCGTAGCCTCCAGCGGTGCTCAAATTGATCGCACCATTGTTGTTGCCGTTGCAGAGCGGGTTCGTGAGCACGGCGCTCAAGGCCAGTTGGCTTACGCGCAACAACCTGTTGTACGTGCGCGAGCAAACACCGTCGTTGATCTGAATGGTATACGTTGTAGTGCTTGTCGGCGAGGCGATGGGTGTGGCACTAGTGGGATCGTCCAACGAGCCGGCCGGTGACCAGAGGAAAGTGCTGCCGCCGGAAATGGCGTATTGCTGTGATTCACCTTGGCAAATGATCGCGCTTATCGGGGTTACCGTTGCCAGGATGGTATCCCTCAAGTTGAAGACCAACGAGTCGAGGGTCTGGCCTGGGCAATCGGGGTTCCCGAGAATGAACTTCAAGGTCTCGGTAGGTTCATTGATCGCATCCGCAGGTGGATCCACCGGGCGATCGACGAAGGCCTGGTTGGCCGGGATCGTGATGGTTTTCGGGAGGAGCGGGTTGATCGGTGCGATGGCCGTGTAGTCGGTGCCATTGATCGCTGTGCCCTGGATGTAGTACTGAAGCACCAGGGGCAAAGGGGTCACAGGGGTACGAGTGAAGCGGACCCAACCCGGATTGCAACCCTCGATCAGGTCCGTGCCACCGTTCAGCGTGAAGCTGCTCATGGTTACCGTGCTGCTGCGCACTTGGTCGATGAACACGCCCGAATCGTATTTGCGATCGGTAGCGTCAGCCACCACCAACTTCAAGTGGTAGGAGGAACAGGCGGTTACAGCCGTCTTCGCCGAAAGGCCAACGGTGTAGCCATCATATTGAGTGGAGGTGCCGCCCGTGTTGTCCTGGTAATAGGCGCTATTGCTGCCGTTGTTCACGTTGTTGATCGTCACTGGCGTTGCCGTGCCGGGGACGAGCGCGATGTTGTGAGCGCCGCCGGCACCGGGATCCCCAACGATGCCGGGACCGGTGATGAAGAAGCCGAACACGTCATTGAACTGGGAGCCCACCCACTCGTTGTACTCCTCGGAGCCGAACACGAAGTCGAACTGAAGGCTGTCGCCGGCAGGAATGATATCGAATTCGAACTTGCATGCGTCCCGCGTGGTGCGGCTTGTGACAGCATCGAGCAAGGGATCGCCGGCGGTGTTCTGCGCGAACCAATTGGAGCCGCCGTTGTTGTTCGGACCGGGTGCATCGGTCATGCGACCGGTGGTAAGGATCACCCCGTTGCTCACGGACAAGGCCGATCCGGTATAGGTGAATTCGCCATAGCCCTGCGAATGGCATGTGATGGCGGGATTGCTGATCAACACACCGGGACCGGTTATCGCTTGGGCCAGTTGCTGCAGGTTGGTCTGGGTGCTGACCACGAGTTGGGCTTGCCCCGCACCGGCGACCAGGACGGCGATCGCGGAAAGGGCAAAGCCAAGGCGGTTGGCCCTGGCGCTGGTGGGGATCGAAGGGCTTGGGACCATGGATCAGCGGTTGTTCCGGGCGTTCGCGCAGATCAGTTCTGCTTCGTTCACCGTACCGGGTTCTTCGTGAATGCGACCGGGAGCCACACTGGCAAGCAGGCCTGGCAGCGCACGCAGGCGCAGGCTGTCCGTGGACCGGTCCGCATCCGTAGCTTGCAGAACGATGATGCCTGCGGGGATGCAGGCGAACGCGATGCGTGCATCGCCGCGTTGGACCAATTGCTGGTTCAGGGCGTCCCGTTCATCGTTGGATAGGCCATCGATGCGTAGGGTTATGCTGGTCGGCGCTGCTGTTTGGGCATTGGCCGCAAAGCCGCCGAGCAGGAAGAGCAGGCACAGGAAAGCGCAGGTGCGCAAGAGGGTCTTGTCCAGGTTGAGGTAGTTCATCGGTTCCGCTCGGGTGGGCAGAGTATTCCCACCAAAGCGGCCTTTCTACCGGACCAAGGCCTTAAAGGTTATCGACCGGCACCCTCCGTTCCCCGATGAGTTCAAAAGCACTCGTGCCTTGGGTGAGGCTCTCAGCCCTTTGCAGCACGCTGCTTCAGCGCGGCGTACAGGGCGATACCCGTGGCCACGCTCACGTTCAGCGAGCCGATGCTGCCGATCATGGGTATGCGCACCAGATCCTCGGCCAGCCGGAGCACTTGGGGGCTTACCCCCGTATCCTCGGCGCCCATCACCAGAACGAGTGGACCGCGCAGGTCGGCTTCCCCGACTTCCCCCGAACCCTTCTCAGTGCACGCCACGATGCGCAAACCATGTTCCTGTGCCCGTTTCAGCGCACCACTGAAGTCCATGGCCCTGCAAACGGGCACGCGCAACAATGCACCGGCGCTGCTTTTCACGGCATCACTTCCCAGACGTGCGCTCCCTTGTTTGGGAACCAGCACGGCATGCGCACCGAAACACTCGGCGCTACGCGATACGGCGCCCACGTTGCGCACATCCGTTACGCCATCCAGGGCCACGATCAAGGGGGTCTCACCACGCTCGTAGGCCCGCGCGATCACCTCGTCCAGGTTCTGTTCTTCCACCGGGCTCAACAAGGCGATCACGCCTTGGTGTTCGGTGGTGGTCATTCGGTCCAACTTTTCCAATGGCACTGGTTGCCACGGGATCTCGCGTTCCAAGGCCAGTTGCTTGATCTCGCGCAGCGCAGCATGACCACTGTCCCGCCGCACCAGCAATTTCTCGATGTTGCGGTTGGCGGCCAAGGCCTCGGTCACGGGCCGTATTCCGGCCACCAGCTCTTCTTTCATCGTTGTTCAATTCCCGCGGATGCGGCCGTTGCGCCAGCTTTCGACGTTGCGGTACCAAGCCCCCTTGAAAGCCGGATCGCGGTCCAAGGCAAGATCGTTATCGGAATACGGTCCGTTGCGCTTGGTGAAGGTGAAACTCAGGTTCATCATGTTGGCATCCTCGCCGTACACCCAGGTCTCGCCGTATTCGCCCAGTTGGATATTGTTGGGCACGCCGAAGATGATGTGCACCAATCCCCGGTCGCTCCTCCATCCTTCGGTACTGCCGGTGAAATGACGGTTGGCGCTTTCCACCCGCCCGTAATAGGTGGCGATAGCTTCACGCGCGCGGTCCTTGTTACCATTGGCGTCGATCCAAAAACGCTCCACCGCCTTGCGCACGTCGGGTGCGGTGCGCAGCTTATCGTGTTCCTGCAAGCTGGTGATGTAACGCAAGGGGCTCAGCATGTCCTTTCCGGTGCGCACATATGGATACGTGTCGTCGAGCACGAACAAGGTGAACCCGGTCTGCGACTCAGCATCGACCCGCAAGTGGTAGAAGCCGCTGCGCTGGGCGTCGAAGGTGAACGTGCCGTCGGTCCCCACGTTCAAGGTGAAGGTGCTATCGCCCGGTGGGTCGGTAACAGGAGTGGCCGAAGAGGCAAAGACCGGTGCGGGCAGGCGGTCGGTGGGTGTATGGTGTGATCCGTGGAGGATCAGGCCTGCGTAACGCTCGCAGCGGACGCGCACGGTGCGGGGTCCGGGCAGGTGATCACTGAACCATGGCAGGCCGGTTGCCGGATCCTCGGGCAGGAAGTTCTGGCGGCCGCCGACCTGTTCGGCAACGATCGGTATCAACACGCTGCTGGCCGTTTCGCGGTAAAGATCACGGGCGGTAACGAGCAGGTGGAACGTCTGCGAGGACACGCGCCGCAGCTCCATGCTCCCGATCAGGTCTTTGTCCTCACCGGGCTCGCCCGCTTGGTCGCGCACCAAGGTGCTGGCACTGTCCAGCATCTCCGTGCATTTGCGGTCGGCGTATGCGACGTAGGTGATGCGCACATTGCTTCGATAGGGGCCGCCTTGTCCATCGCTCTTGTAGAGCAGATCCGACGTCCGCAGTTTGAAGTAGACCACCGTGCGCTCTTCAGAGGAATGATAGACACGGGCATCGAGTTGGAGGGAGTTGGCATCGGCACCGTAAAGCCAACTGAAGTTGTCGCGCACCACAGCGCGTTTCTGCGTGCGGCAGGCGGGAAGTGCCAGAAGCAGTGTTAGGAGCAAGAGCATCGGGAACACCGCTGCCTTACTGGTCGATCCGGGGCGATGGATGTTCATGCTCCTGTGCTGCTCTCTTCCTCCAAGGATCGTTCGAGGAGCTTCGGGTGCAGGTTCTTGTTGGTCTTTGCACCGAGCTTCTTGATCAGTTCCACCTGGCGCACCAGGTTGCCCGGTCCTTCACTGAGTTTGCCCAAGGCTTTCTGGTAATTCTCCGTGGCATCGGCCACGTTCTTCCCGATACGCCCGAGGTCCTCGGTGAAACCCACGAACTTCTCGTAAAGCGCGCCCGCTCGCTCCGCTATCTCCAAGTGGTTCTGAGCGATGCGTTCGTTCTTCCAGATGTTGTGGAAGAGCTTCAAGCTGGAAAGCAAAGTGCTGTGCGTAACGATGTAGATCCGCTGATCGATCGCCTCCTGCACCAGCGTGCGACGTGTCAGCTGGGCCAGGTTGAAGGCGCTCTCGATAGGCACGAACATGAACACGAACTCCGGTGCCGATATCCCGAAGAGCTTGGGGTAATCCTTCTCCGAAAGGCCCTTCATGTGCATTCGCATGCTGTCGGTGTGGGACTTGGCCATGCGTTCCCGTTCCTCCTCGTCGGTGGCAGCCACGTACCGTTCGTAATGCGTCAACGACACCTTGGCGTCGATGATGATATGCTTCCCGCCGGGGAGGTTGATCACGGCGTCCGGACGCAAGCGTGAACCATCGGTGAGCGTGGTGCTCGTTTGCAAGGTGTACTCCACGCCCTGGGTGAGCCCGCTGCTTTCGAGCAGGCGCTCCAGGATCATTTCGCCCCAATCGCCTTGGGTCTTGCTGTCGCCGCGCAAGGCCTTCGTCAGGTTTTCTGCGTCCTGGCTCAGGCGCATGTTCTGCTGCAGGAGCTTCTCCACTTCATGCTTCAGCGCGAAGCGCTGCTTCCCTTCCTCATCATAGCTCTTGCGCACCTGCTCCTCGAATTCCTTGATCCGCTCCTTCAAGGGGTTCAGCACGGATTCGAGTGATTCCTTCTGGCGCTCGTTCAGCTGTTTGCCTTTTGCTTCCAGCAACTCGTTGGCGATCAGCTTGAATTCGCCTTTCATCCGTTCGTTCAGCTCGGTGATGTACACAGCCTGCTCCCTCAACTTCTCCTCGCGGGCCTCGGCTTTCGCCAGTTCAGCGGCCAGCCGTTGTTCCGTGCTGCGCAGGTCGATATCGCGTTGTTGAAGGTCCGAACGTTGCTCCTGGATCCGCCGGTCCTTCTCTTCCATATCACGTGCGTGATTCGCCGCCAATTGGTCCAAAAGGCCCTTCGACTTTCCGCGCAACAGGATCCAAGCCAGGGCGCAACCCGCGGCAATGCCGACCAGCAGAAGGACAAGGGCGCTGTTCATCGAGGGCGAAAGGTAGCCCGGTGCTCAGTTGTCCAGGATGATCACCAGTGTTCCGACGGGCACGCGATCGAACAATGGGATGATGTCCCCATCGGCCATGCGGATGCAGCCGTGCGATGCGGGCTGCCCGAGCTCATCTTCGAACGGGGTTCCGTGGATGTAGATGGCGCGCGCGTAGGAGTCTTTCCCCTCGCCGATGTTGTGCCCATGTTCCATGCCCTCCAACCAGAGAATGCGCGCGGTGATCTGGTCCTCGTTGCGTGTTGCATCGGCGAACCGGCCGGCGAACGCCCGGTCCTGCAGCAAGCCACCCGCCGGCACGCCCTGGCCGATCTTCTCAGCGATGCGGTGCAATCCTTCGGGTGTGCATTGGCTGCCGTCGACTGAACCAAGGCCTTTTACACTGGTGCTGATGATGTACTCGCGCTGCATCCGGCCGTCGTGCACATGGTACATCCGCTGGCGTTGCACACTCACGTAAAGCATGTCCGGCGATGGCACGTACATCGGATAGCGCGCATCGAAATACTCGAGGAGCAAATCGGCAAGGCCCTGTTGGCGCGGTCTCACCTGGGACAAGGAGAAAAGCGGGAGTGCGACCAGAAAAATGGCGATGGACCTGGATAGCATTCAGAACAAGCTGGTGAAGCCGAAGTGCACTTTGCCTGCGCGCAGGTCGATGGGGTTGCTGAATTGCTGGCCAAGCGCATACGTGAGACCGAAGATCCCCGCCTTGGTCTCGAAGCTCGCCCCGATACCGAAGCCGACCGGATCATCCTCGAAGCGCTCTTCCTTGCTCTGGTCTTCCCACCAGCCCATATCGAGGAAGGTGAAGAAGTTGCCGTTCTCCTCGAACAGGAACCGGTACTCCAACGTGCCTATGGCGAACGCCGAGCAGAAGATGGAAGCCTCATCGACACCACGCATGCTCTTCAACCCACCGATGCGGTACAACTCGTTGCTGAACAATGTCTCGTTCGCCATCCATCCACCCTGTCCGGCCAGGCGCACTGTGCTGCGCCGCTTGATGGGCAGGTGCACCACCACGTTGCCGTTGAGTTCCACTTGCAGGCTTTCCATTTCCGTCGCGTCGCTCTGTGCTTCACCGAACACCGCCGTGCTGCTCCGTTTGTTGCCCACGCTGCCGTCAACCGTGACCGCATGCCCTTTGCGCGGGTTGAAACGGTAGTCCAGCCGCTCGCGTGCAACACCCAGCCCATAGCTCAGCAGTTGTACATCGGCGAGGCCCGGTATGGCAAGGGTGGTGCGCCCCAGACGCTTGCTGCTTTTATTGTTCACGAACACGCTCAGCTTGTCGCCCAGCGGGAGCAGGTATTCGATGGCACCACGTGCGTTCACTTCCAGGAAGGTGGTGTCGCGGCGGAAGATCTTCAGTGTGAGTTCCGTGCCGAACGGCGTATTGAAGAGGAAGGGAATGTTGAGCCGCATGCGCAGGTCCTGGGTCTTGTCCTGGAGCTTGCGCCAGTTGAGTTCAATGGCCTCACCCCTGCGCAGTGCGTTGCGCAGCCGCAGGTCCACATCGCCGGTGAAGGTGACCTTGCCGGTGACCGCATCGGGCTGCAGGCCGATGATGCCGTTCGCTGAGCTGGCTTTGCGTCCATCGAGGAAGAGATAGAGCTTGGTCTGCTCGGGCATGAACTGCACATAGGGCCGTTGCTTCTGTTGCACGAAAGCAAGTTCCCGGATGCGCATTTCAACATTGGCGATCGCATGTTCATTGTACAGGTCGCCGGGCTTAACCCCGATGTGCGCATGCAGGTACCGCAGGCCGGTTTTGGCTGTGCCCTTCACCACCACGCTGTCGATCTTCACTTGCCTGCCCTTATCGATCACCAACGCGGCCTGCAGGCCGTCAGCCGTTGGTTGCAGGCTGTCCAACTTCACCCGGGCGAACGGATAACCATGCGTGCTGCAATACTCCAATACATCCTCGAACAAGGTCGCCACCCCATCGGGCGATATCGGCTTTCCATTGAACATGCGTTCGCGGAACCGCGCATCCGCTGCGATCACCGCATCGGTCCCGGTCGCTTTTAACCGGGCCCATGCATACAACGGCCCGACGTGCAGCCGGCAGTGCATGACCGAGATATCGCCCGAACAACCATCGACGGCGGCTTCCAAATGACCAGCGCGTTGGAGTTGGACAACGGCATTCCGTTGGACGGCATTCACCTCCGCCCCGATCTTCAGCTCCAACTTGACCCGAAAACGTTTGGGCAGGGGACCGTCGGCTTCGAATTCAAGGGAAGTCCTCTGGGCGATCAGGGGACAGAACAGGATCGCGGCGATGCACGAGGACAGCACCCGCTTCCATCGAAATGCAAGGATCACTTCGGCAGCCACGCAATGGGTGTTTTGCCCTGCGCTTGCAGGATGCTGTTGGCGGTGCTGAAATGCCCGCAGCCGATAAAGCCGCGGTGCGCGGAAAGGGGAGAGGGATGCGGCGCCTTCAGGACATAATGGCGATCCGTGTCGATCAACACCTCCTTGTTCTGGGCGTATCGGCCCCACAGGAGGAAGACGATCCCCTCACGCTCGGTGGCCAGCGCACGTATGGCAGTGTCGGTGAACTGCTCCCAGCCCTTGTTCTGGTGCGAACCGGCGCTGTGGGCGCGAACGGTGAGTGTGGCGTTCAGCAGGAGCACCCCTTGTGCGGCCCAATGGCTCAGGTCACCACTCGCAGGACGCGGCCTTCCGAAGTCGCGCTCCAGTTCCTTGAAAATATTCTCCAGTGAAGGGGGATGGGGTACCCCATCCGGCACTGAAAAGCAAAGGCCATGAGCCTGCCCCGGACCGTGGTAAGGGTCCTGTCCCAGGATCACTACTGAAACATGGTCGAAGGGGGTGAGCCGGAAGGCATTGAAAATGTCCTTGCCCTTTGGGAACACCGTGTACCGGGTTCGTTCCTCGACGAGGAAGGCTTTCAACACGGCGAACGAGGATGTCCCGAACGCGGACGCCATGCGTTCCGACCAACCCTCACCAATATCCGGCGTTGTGCTGGCGTTGTCCGTCATGAGTGTTCGGTACATCCCGGTCCATGTGGGCGGGCATCTGCCGAAAGATGCACGATCATGGTGTTGAAACCTTTTCAAAGATCCGATGGTTGAACGGCTAACTTTGGCCACCGCGGGTGCGGCCCGTAACTAGGGTTGACCTGCACGAACGGACGAACGATGAAAAAGACGCTTTTGGTACTGGCTGTGATCGTTGTGGTGGCTGCCCTGTTGAGCAGCTGCAACAACACGCATAGCTGCCCGGCCTACGGCAAGGTGCATCAGGTTCCTGCCACGGAACGGGTGTAACCTTACCGCCTTCATATCCCGATGCCCGCTTCCCCAAGGAGCGGGCATTCGCATTCCCGGATATTGGTCCGTTAACGGTAGGTGAACGTGATCTCCTGGACGAGGTCTTCGCGCAGGCTCAACGCCACAGGGCAGGTATAGGCCGAGCGTTCCAGGATCATGCGCGCCTTCTCATCCAGCCCGGCGCCATCCATTCCCATATGCACTTCGATGCGTTCCACGCGGCGGGGGTTGCTGGCCATGTGCTTCACCACGCGGGCATCCAGGTTCATCAGGGGCAGATCGCGGTCCCGCGCGGCGATGCCCATGATGGTCATCATGCAACAGGCCAGCGAAGTGCTCATCAGGTCTGAGGGGCTGAAGGCCTCACCCTTGCCCTGGTTATCTGGTGGCGCATCGGTTACGACGCGTTGACCGCTGCGCAGGTGGACGGCCTCGCAACGAAGGTTTCCGAGGTAGGTGACAAGCGCTGTATCCATTCCAAGGTTCGCCACTACGATGGGTCGCGGTGGGGTGCGAATGTGGGCAACACCCGCGTTGCATAGCTGCTTAGCTTTGGCCTCGAAGATGATCCGCCGCCCCCTTCACCGGTCATTCATTGTCGTGTCCTTGCTGCTGATGGCTTCCATCGCTAGCGCCCAGGAAACCAGTTTCGATGATGAGCGGACATTATACAGCAAGGAGATCACCGGAGGCGTCGTGATCCACAGCGATGGTTGGGGCCTGAACTTCACGCACGGCAAATACCGCACGGCCAAAACCCGCCGCCTGCTGGGGATCGAGATCGTGAGCATGAAGCACCCGAAAGAGGTCAAGAGCTTCAACCCATACTACGCCGATGCACGGGGGTACTTTTACGGGAAGATCAACTACATGGTGGCCTTCCGGCCCACGTACGGACGCAAGTACCAGATCAGCGACAAGGTGCGCCGCAGCGGGGTTGAGGTGAATTGGTACTGGGCGTTGGGGCCGAGCATCGCTTTGGTGAAACCGGTGTACTTGCAGATCGGCACCACGCAGGTCCCATACGAGAGCATCGTAGTTGAGCGGTACGATCCGGAGAACGAAGCGCACGATGTCGGCATGATCTATGGGCGCGCCAGTTGGTTCCGTGGGCTTGACGAGAGTTCGTTCTACCCTGGCGGTTTCGGGAAGATGGGCCTCAACTTCGAGTACGCCGGCCCCTCCGTAACGATCAAGGCCATTGAATGCGGTGCGGCCTTGGATGTGTATGCGCAGACCATCCCATTGATGGCTGAGCGCGGCGACCTGAAGAACAAGCAGTTCTTCATCACGCTCTTCGCTTCGCTGCAGTTCGGCAAGAAAACGGTTCGATGAGCGAGGAGACCGCGGTGGTTGAGCCCCGGCAACGCAAGCCCGACTGGCTGCGTGTGAAACTGCCCACGGGCGAGAACTACAGGAAGGTCAGGGAGATCGTCAGCGAGCATAAGCTGCACACCATCTGCCAGAGCGGCAATTGCCCGAACATGGGCGAGTGCTGGGGTGCGGGTACTGCCACTTTCATGATCCTTGGCAACACGTGCACACGGTCCTGTGGCTTTTGCTCGGTGGCCACGGGCAGGCCTGAGGCGGTGGATCCTTTCGAACCCGCCCGTGTTGCCCGGAGCGTGGAATTGATGGGTGTGAAGCATTGCGTGATCACCAGTGTGGACCGCGATGACCTCGCCGACGGCGGTGCGGACATCTGGGCGCGGACGATCCGTGCCATCCGCCGGCGTTGCCCTGGGACCAAGTTCGAAACGCTCATCCCCGACTTCCGTGGAAAGTGGGAGGACCTCGCGATCGTGCTCAACGAGAAGCCCGATGTGTTGAGCCACAACATTGAAACGGTGCGTCGCCTCACCCGCAAAGTGCGTGTGCAGGCCAAGTACGATCGCAGCTTGGAAGTGCTGATGCGGAGCAATCGTGCCGGTCTTCGCACCAAGAGCGGCATCATGCTGGGCTTGGGCGAAACGGACGCCGAAGTGGTGGAAGCCATGGAGGATCTGAAGAGCGTTGGTGTGGACGTGGTCACCTTGGGGCAATACCTGCAACCGACCAAGGCCCATTTGCCCGTGCAGGAGTTCGTACCACCCGACCGCTTCAAGAGGTACGAAGCGTTGGGCAGGTCAATGGGTTTCCGTTTTGTGGAAAGCGGACCTTTGGTGCGGAGCAGCTACCACGCCGAGAAGCATGTGCAATAAGGTGCACTCTTATATTGCGAAATCCCGTGCCTGGTGTTCGGACCGTATCGTGCTTTGAAGTGTAAAGAGCAACGACCGGAAAGGACAATGTTGCGGGACGAACAACCCTTGATAGCCCGTACTTTTCGACCTTGACGAACGAACAGCACTACCGCTCATGAAACGACTGCTCCCCATTTCGCTTGCCTTGCTCACCGCCGTTACCGCCGCAGGTACGGTATGGCATGCGGAACGTACACCATCATATGTTCCCCGAACATCCACGGGCATGGCCCAGGACGCCCGTGGCATGGTGGAATACTTGAACATGTTGCGCCGCAACATTTTCACCGGCCAAGTGGAACCGGGCGACTACCTGCGCGCAAGCGCTGCTGCTCGTGCGTACCAAGCCAACCAGGGCAAGGCTGTTGGCTTGCAGTGGATCGAGATGGGCCCGAACAATGTCGGCGGACGCACACGGGCCGTCTGTGTCCATCCCAGCGCACCCAACACCATATGGGCTGGCGGCGTCAGTGGCGGCTTGTGGAAGAGCGAGGACGACGCCAATACTTGGTCACGGGTTCCCGGTTTGAGCGAAAGCTTGGTGATCAGCACCATCGCCATTACGGACAACGGCACCATTTACGTTGGCACGGGGAACATCGTTGAAAGTAATATCGGTGGATTCAGCGCAGGCGGCAGCGGGTTCATCGGCCATGGACTGTTCAAGTCCACGGATGGTGGTTCGTCGTTCTCCCTGGTGATCGGGCCGAGCGCTCCATGGAACGCGGGCGATGATTGGGCCTTCGTGAACAAGGTGGTGGCCGATCCCAACGACGCCAACAAGCTTTGGGTAGCGAACAACGGCGGCATCAAGACCTACGATGAAGCGGCGAACACCTTCTCCCCTGTACCGGGTATTGTGGCATCGCCGTGCACTGCGTTGGAAATTGAGAAGGACGATGGCGGTAACACCTCGATCCTGCTGCGCGCGGGCAGCCAGAACTGGAGAAGCGTTGATGGCGGGAATTCCTTCGAACAGATGACCTTCTCGCTCAACGGACTGCCGAACACCAGTATCGGGCGCATGGAATTCGCCATCAGCCCACAGGATCACAACTACATGTATGCACTTGCTTCCTTCAGCGGTGCCATGAAGGGTGGATGGGCCAGCACCAATGGCGGTGCCAACTGGAGCGAGATCTGGCCATCGGGGAACGATGTGCCGTCTTTGGACATTTTCGGGGATAACTCCCAAGGCTGGTACGACATCACGATCTCGGTGAACCCGACGAACAAGGAGGAATTCTTCCTTGGAGGTGTTACGCTATGGAAGCGCGGGCTCAACAGCCCGCCGGAACAGGTGGCCAGCGCCAGCGATCAGGCGTTCTTCCAGTACGTCCATGCTGATATCCACGAGCTCACATGGTCGCCGGATGGCCTTACGATGTACGTGGGTTGTGATGGTGGCGTGTTCAAATCGGTCGGGCCGTCGGGTAGCATGTTGTTCACCCCCTGCAACCACAATTACAACACGACCCAGTTCTACTCAGTGTCCATGAGCCCCAAAGGCAATGTGCTCGGTGGCGCACAAGACAATGGTTCACAGTATCTGCCCCTCTATCCGGGGGATGAGCAGCGCGCGGACGAGGTGAACGGCAACGACGGCTTTGATTGCGAGATCAGCAATCTTGATCCGAACATCATGTTCACCACGAAGCAGGAAGGCGAACTGGAACGGAGCAATAACGAGGGCGGCGTGTTCGGTGGTTTCTACAGCACACGCCTGAACGCTGCGGGTGATCCTCTGGGGGATTTCTCCACGAATATCCGGCTGTTCGAGGACGCGAACGATCTGAACAGCCCGGATTCGGGCTTGTACGCCAATCAATGGATCGTGCAAGGCAACCCCTTCACCGTTGGGGATACCATCGGTGACCCATATCCGCATTTCAGCCGGAAGATGCCTGCTGTCCCATTGCCCGCATCCACTTGGTCCCTGAGCGGATTCCCACCCGGGACAACGACGAGCACGGTGTATGACGTCGGTGATACCGTTCACTACTCCATCACCCTTCCCGATCGCGTGGAGACTTTGCTGGCGTTCGGCCTTGTAGGAACACAAGGTGTATGGGTAACGCGCGATGCGTGCAACTTCTCCATAGGTGCCGACTGGTGGAAGGTGGCCAGCAGCGCTGGAGGTAGTGTGAACGTGCTGGAATGGAGCCCCAATGGCGACGCGTTGTTCTGGGGCACTGCTGAGGGTTCGGTGTACCGTGTGATGGGCTTCGATGCAGCGTATGACAGTGCGGCGGCCGACGTTACGAGCCTCACGAGGGTGCTGACCGCGCCCCAACTGATCCACTCGGGAGCATCCCCGATCACGGGGCTCTCCGTTGATCCGAACAACAATAACCACATGCTCATCACCAAGGGAGGATACGGGGGCAATGGCAAAGTGCTGTATTGCGACAATGCCCTTCAACCGACCCCGACCTTCGTCAACAAGTGGGACAACCTTGGCGTGGACCTGAACGGCATGCCCGTGTACGACGGGATCATCCACTCGAGCAATCCGGACCTGTTCATCGTGGGAACCGATTTCGGTGTAATGGCGAGTGAGGACCAAGGCGAGACTTGGGCATTCGAGAACAGCGGAATGGAGATGGTGCCAACACACCAGGTGAGGCAGCAGAACTGGAACTGGCAGAACAACCCGCACGGTCCCGATTTCGTGACGAACCCCGGGGTCATCTACCTCGGTACGCACGGCCGTGGCTTCTGGCGCAGCGAGACCTTGGTGGGCATTGTTCCCCCGAGCGCTGAGAACGGCGGTAACGCAGTGGGCAACGACCTGCTCATCTTCCCGAACCCGGCCAGCGACATGGCGACCATCGGCTTCAACCTGAGTGCCAACAGCAATGTCTTGGCGATGGTGTACGATATGAAAGGCCGGGTCGTGCGCACCATCGAACAGCAACGCATGGGCATTGGCCGGCAACGCCTCGGCTTCAACGTGAGCGATCTGAACAGTGGCACTTACTTGGTGGATCTGCGCGTGGACGGCAAACCCCGCACGGGCCGCTTCGTGGTGAGCCGTTGAGATCCCCGATGATCACGAAAGAAGCCTCCCGACATGTCGGGGGGCTTCTTCTTTTCCATCCATTTGCAACCCCCGATGGATCGGGACGGAACACATGTCAAAAACCCGCATAGCGATCAACGGCTTCGGCCGCATCGGCCGCATGACCACCCGCGTGATCCTTGGGCGCAAGGATCTTGAACTGGTGGCCATCAACGATATCACGGATACTCATACGCTGGCGCACCTGTTCAAGTACGACAGCATTCATGGGGTGTTCAAAGGCGATGTGTCACACGATACCGGGCACTTGACACTTGCTGGTCAGAGCATCAAGGCCTACGCGGAAAAAGATCCCTCGAAGCTGCCGTGGAAGTCACTCGGTATTGACGTCGTACTCGAGTGTACCGGTCATTTCCGCACAGCGGCCAAGGCGCAGGCACATTTGGATGCCGGTGCAGGCAAGGTGGTGCTGTCATCCCCTGCGAGCGATGACACCAAGACCGTGGTGCTTGGTGTGAACGAACATGTGCTCAACGCTTCGGACCGCATCGTGAGCAATGCCAGCTGCACCACCAACAACGCCGCGCCCATGATCATGGCGCTCGACGAGCTGTGCGGTATCGAGAGCGGATACGTAACCACGATCCACAGCTACACTGGCGATCAACGCCTGCACGACGCACCGCACGAGGACCTGCGACGGGCGCGGGCTGCGGCCGTCAGCATCGTGCCCACCACCACGGGTGCCGCCAAGGCGATCACGCGCGTGTTTCCCCACCTCGAGGGGAAGATGGGCGGTTGTGGTATCCGCGTGCCGGTGCCCGATGGATCCCTAACGGACATCACCTGTCTGGTGCGCACCCCGGTTACGGTGGAAGCCATCAATGCGCACTTCAAGGCATTGGCCGAAGGCCGTTGGAAGAACATCCTGCGCTACACGGAAGATCCCATTGTCAGCATCGACATCGTGGGTGATCCGCACAGCTGCATTTTCGATGCGGGCCTTACCAGTGTGGTCGGTGGCCACGTGAAAGTGGTGGGCTGGTACGACAATGAATGGGGTTACAGCAACCGCTTGGTTGACCTGGTGGAGCTGATGCAGTCGTTACGCGCCTGAAGGCACCCGTGCTGCCGGCACATCAGCGCTCAATGGTCCATCACCAACGCGCTGCATCAGCTTCATGTCGTTGCCATCGAAGACGGCGTAAGTGAAGCGCGTGATCCAATCGCCGAGGTTGATGTAGCGGCTGTGTTCGCCTACCTGCAGGTCCATGGGCAGATGCCGGTGGCCGAAGACGAAGTAGTCGTAGTGCTGCTTCTTCAGCACTTCACGGCAGTGGATCGCCAGCCACTCGTTGGCTTCACCAAGGAACTTGCGATCGTTGTCGTAGCTCTTCTTTCGGCTGCGCCCGCTCCAGAACTCTGCCAGGCCCAGCGCGAAGTTGGGATGCAATCGTGCGAACAGCCACTGGCACAGCCCGCTGCGGAAAACGCTCTTGATGAACTTGTAACCATGATCGCCGGGGCCGAGGCCATCGCCATGGCCGATGAGGAACCTCTTGCCGGCCCATTCCCGCTCCACGGGTTCGCGATGCACGATCATCCCGACCTCTTCGGTCAAGTACCCGAACGTCCACATGTCGTGATTGCCGATATACAGGTGTAACGGGATGCCCCGATCATGCAGCTCGGCGAGTTTGCCCAGCAGGCGCACGTAACCGCGCGGCACGGCCTTCCGCCACTCGAACCACATGTCGAAGACATCGCCGAGAATGTGGATCTCGGCGGCATCCTTGGCGGCCACTTCCAGGAACATCACGATACGCCGCTCGCGCAACAGGCTGTCCTCCTTGTTCGGCACGCCGAGGTGGAAGTCGGAAAGGAAGACGATGCGTTGGCCGGCTTGCATCAGGGTTTCAGGTTGCGCACCACCCGTGTGGGGTCGAGTTTCTCCAAAGCAAGCACGAAGCGGATCCGGTCACCGGCCTGCACGTTGCGGAAGTTGAGTTCATCCAAGATGTTCTTGCTGAAGCCGAGCGGCATCCAGACCTCGAAAACGTCCTTCACGATGGGCAACCCCACGCCGAACTCCATCAAAAGTTCGGGGGCTTCGGTGCGTTTGCCATCCTGCGCGACCGAGGTCACCGGCACGGCACCGGCGCTGGCGAAAAGGGCAATGGGGATGCGGACGGGCAAGTCAAGTTCCACGTTCAAACCACCGATATATGATGTTGAACCACCCTGCCAGAAACCCGTCTTGAAGGCGCCCTGCTGCTTGCTGAACTGCTGCGCCCACAGACCCACGGTTTCACCTCTGCCGATGTATGCGTTGTCGTAGAACGGGTCTTCCGCGGCCCAGCTCAGGCCCCAAGCCTGGTTCGGGCCGTTGAGATCGGCAGGGCCGATGAAGGTGCCAACGAACACGCGGAAACGTGCGCTGTGGTGGTGCTCGTCGTAAACGAAGGCCTTGCGCGCTTCCAGCGAAACACGTGTCCAATCAAAGCCCGTGGTAACAGTAGCAGTCCAATGGGCTGGACCCAGTGGATGGGGATGATCACCATCGTAGCTGAGTTCACCGACCCAGTGATCGGCGCTTGTGGAACCCCTGCCACCGCCGAGCAAGGGGAAGGTTGCATTGTCGCGCAGGTACAAACTGCGAAGCGAAATGCTGTGCTGCGTTGGCTTGACCAAGGGCCGCTTGATGTCGAAGGTGACGTGCGCTGCACCGCGCTCGTACCATTCCTGCCGGTCGTTGTGGTCGTACGTGGTGGCGGTACGTCCACCAACACCCATATGAATGTTGCGGAACCAACTGCTGCGCAGCCGGTCTAAGTGGTGCTCGATGCGCGCCGCACCCACTGTGCGTTCACTCCCGAAGCCATACAAGGACGCGATCACGAACTCAGTGCGCTGGCTGGGGAATACCGTGTTGTAGAATGCCAGACCAGCTTGGAAGCCATCGTGCACACTGCCTGCGATGATCGGCGACCAGTAAAGGGTGCGCTTCTTCGGGTCTTCAATGCCAGCCAGGAATTTCAGGCGCCAAGGTGTCCAACGGCGCAGGATGCCTCTGCTGCGTACGGTATTGTTGCGCCTGTCGATGTCGAGCGTGCGGTGACCTTCATCGATCGTCAGACGGGTGACGTTGGGCCTCCCGGTTTCGTAGGCAACACCTTCCTTCAACGACCAGAACCAGCGCGTACCCAACGAGTCTTCGTTGTTCCAGAACGTCACCGGCACGGGCAATGAGTCCATGGCCGTGTTGTAGATGGCGAAGGTGTCATCTGACCTCAATTTTCCCGCACGCACGTCGGCCTTGAGATCACTGCCCAGAAGGTCTGTGAAGCACCAATCGAGGTTCTGGCCACTCATTCCCGCGAACACCGATCGCACATCCTCCGGCTTCGGATGCTTGAACGCCCAGAGCCGGTAGTACTCGTGCATACATGAATCGAAGAGCGTATCACCGAGGTAAGCGAAGAGATGGTCGAAGACCAACGACGTCTTCATGTACACGCTGGTGCCGTAGTTGGTGCCCGTGTATTCCTCGCTCGACAAAGTGCACGACTGGTCGAGGTTGCGGCGCGCGTTGAGCTGAAAGGCAAGTTCCGGTACGTCGCGATGACCCATCGCGCGCCCACCGAACAACGCCTTGGGTACGCCTTGTGCGATGGTGGACATCCGGTCCGGATAGCGCTCGCGCATGTAACGCAGCTCCATGAAGCTGTTCATGCCCTCGTCCATCCACGGGTGTGTGCGTTCGTCGCTGGCCAGGATCCCTTGGAACCAGTTGTGGCCCACCTCATGCGCGAGGATCTCGTCCAATCCCATCTTGTCATCCATGTCGCCGATCACCGTGATCATGGGGTATTCCATTCCACCACCAGCGCTGATGGTGCCGTCCACAGCGGTGCAGGCGCTGAACGGGTATTCGCCCACCCACTTGCTGTAGTGGGTCAAAGCCGAACCCACCAGTTCAGCGGAGCCTTGCCAGGCATCGGCATGCTTGGGTGTGTAAAGCGTCCAGGCGTCCACAACACGCCCCCTGGCGAGAGTCGTTCTGCTCTTTTCCACCAGGAAACGCTTGTCGGTGAACCACGCGAAATCGAGCACACTGTCCTGCACGTATTGCAACGTCTTTGTGTTCGGCGCGCTCAGGGGAAAGGCCATCGAGCCGCCCTTCATTCCCTTGAGATCCTGTTTCGCTGCGAGTTCGTCCATCCAACGGCGTTCATCCGCGTTCTGGAGTTCACCCGTCGCACCCACCACATAGTTCAACGGCAGGGTGATGCGCACATCGAACGAAGCGAAGTCGCTGAAGAATTCCCCTTGCTCGAGATAGGGCATGGCATGCCAGCCGTCGCGGTCGAACACCGCGGGTTTGGGATACCATTGAGTGACGTAGTACGCCTGGCCGCTATGGCCCATGCGCGAGAACCGCGCATCCGGGATCTTCACCCGGAACGGCGTGGAGATGGTGATGCTCGCGTTCGGTAGCAATGCCGCGGGCAACTTCAGCCACGCGATATCGATGTGCGTTGCATCCAGGCCCCAGCTGATGGGCGTGCCATCCACACGGAAGTCGAGGCTGTCGATGAAGCCGCGGTCCTTGTCCTTGGCGAACCACAGGTCCAGGTTGTTCTGTAGTGTTTGCTGCTTCGCAAGTGCGGTGCCCCGTTGTTTGTACGCGTTCGGATAGAGATGGAACCACAACGTGTCGAGCGCGGATGTGCTGCGATTGGTGTAGACGATCTTCTCCGAAGCCCTCAGCTCGTGGTGGACATCATCGAGCAGCACATCGATGGAATACGCCACTTCCTGCTGGAAGTACGCCGGGGCGATCTCCTGCGCGCAAAGAAGAAGCGGGCCGACGACCAGCCCGCCCAGGATCGATCCGCGCGGATGAAGCATCAGCTACCGAACACTTCGGCCAGCTTCTGTTCAAGCGCCGGTCCGCGCAGGTTCTTCGCTATGATCTTGCCTTCCTTGTCGATGAGCACCGTCTGCGGAATGCTCTGCACGCCATAAGGTGCCGCCGCCGCATTGTTCCACCACCCCAGATCGCTCACGTGCTTCCAAGGCATATCGTACTGGTTGATCGCGTTGATCCAGGCTTCACGGCTGCGGTCGAAACTGACCCCGTAGATCTCGAAACCCTTGTTCCTGTATTTGGCGTAAGCGGCCTTCACGTTCGGGATCTCCGCAAGGCAGGGCTTGCACCAGCTGGCCCAGAAATCGATGAGTACCACCTTGCCGCGCAAACTGCTCAAGGCGAGCGTGCCACCATCGGGTGTGGGCTGGAGGATCTCCGGGGCCGCTACACCTTGAACGGTTTTCGACTGCAGCGCCTCCATCTGTTTTTGTTGCTCCAGCATCTGCTGTTGTTGCGCCTGCGCTTGTTCCTCACGGGCGAAGCGCGAATTGAAGTCTACATACGCATCGGTGTTGCCCATCACCTTACCGAGCTGCTCACGCACTTGTTTCACGAGATCCGCTTCCTTGGCCTGGTCGATCTGCGCGATCGCTGCCAGCTGAACAGGTGAACCCGGATTGTCGATGACCGTCTGTTTGCAGCGTTCGAAGTATTCGGCGTTCACTTTGTTGAACGCATCCATCGCCGTGGGATCGTCCCCTATGTTGACGAGATCCCTGATGCTGTCGCGCTTGGTACGATAGAGCACGGCATTGTCCAGGAAGGCATGCAGGGCCATAGCGTGCTTGTTCCCTTCAACGCGATCGGCCTTGCCCAATGCGTCGGCTTTGGCGCTCACCTGCGCGCCCTCGGTGCTGTCCAGCGCCAGGATCAGGTAGTTGCTCCGGTCGAAGTTGAGGTAGTAGAAATCCAGTGGGAAGTGAGCGGTACTGAGCGTGCCGTTGCCGTTGGCATCCAGAACAACGCTGTCCATGGACACCACCTTGCCGCCCACGGTACGGTCCAGCCGGATGGTCTTTCCAGCGCCGCCATCAATGCTTACTTCAATGGGATGACCACCACCGGCACCGCCACATGCGCTCAAGATGAGCAGTTGGAAAAGAAGGATGGATGACGTCTTCATCGCTTTCATTCAATTGTCTTGTTCGAGGAGTTGTTTCACCAGTTCGTTCGCCTTGCGTGGATCGGCCTTGCCCTTGGAGGCCTTCATCACCTCGCCCATGAACAAGCCGAGCATGCCCTTGTTGCCGGCGCGGTATGCCGCGACTTTCTCCGGGTAGCGCGTCATGGCATCCTTCACCGCGAGTGCGATCACATCCTCACCGGCATCCTGCAACAGGTCGTGCTGTTTGGCCAGGGTTGAAGCATCCGTCTCCGGATCCTCCACCATCAACGGCAGCAGTTTCTGCGAGGCACCGCTGTGGCTGATGGCACCGCTATCGATCAACCCGATCAAGCCGGCCAGCTTCTCCGCGCTCACTGGGAAGTCATTCATCTCCAACCCGCGTTCGTTGATCCAGCTGCGCACTTCGCCGGTGACCCAGTTGGCTGCAGCCTTGTGGTTGCTGGTCTTGGAGATCACGGCCTCATAGTAGAGTGCCGTTGCTTTGTCGTCGGTGAGCACGTTCGCATCGTATGCGCTCAGGCCGAGCGTACCGGTGTACTTGGCGCGCAACTCGCGCGGTAGTGGGGGCATGGCTGCGCGGATCCGTTCGCGTGCCTGCTCGCTCACCGTGATCGGCTGCAGGTCGGGTTCCGGGAAGTAGCGGTAGTCGTGCGCCTGCTCCTTACTCCTCAAACCGCTGGTGCTGCCTTTCACGGCATCGAAGGTGCGCGTCTGCTGTTCGATCACTCCACCCGCCGCAAGGATCTCCGACTGGCGTTGTGCCTCGTGTTCGATGGCGCGTTGCACGTTCTTGAAACTGTTCAGGTTCTTCACCTCGCAGCGCAGCCCGAGCGTCTCGGTGCCCTTACGCTTCACGCTGATGTTGGCGTCGCACCGCAGGCTGCCTTCCTCCATGTTACCGTCGCAGATATCCAGGTAGCGTACCATCCGGCGTACTTCCACCAAGTAGTCGTACGCCTCCTGGCTGCTGCGGATGTCGGGTTCGCTCACGATCTCGATCAACGGCACACCGGCGCGGTTCAGGTCAACGAGAGTGTTGAACGGGTCCACATCGTGGATGCTCTTTCCCGCGTCCTCTTCCAAGTGTATACGAACGAGGCGGATAGCTTTTTCCTTCCTGTCGCCCAACGCTTCACCGGCATTGGAAGTGACGGGGATCATGATCGTACCGCCCACGCAGATCGGAGTGGTGTCCTGTGTGATCTGGTATCCCTTGGGCAGGTCGGGGTAGAAGTAGTTCTTGCGGGCGAAGTGCATCCACGGGGCGATGCGACTTCCGCAGGCGAGGCCCATGCGCACGGCCAGTTCGATGCTCTTGCGGTTCATCACCGGCAGTGTACCAGGCAAGCCCAGCGTTACCGTGCTGATGTTGGTGTTGGGGTGATCACCATAGGCGTTCGCGTCGCTGCTATACGCCTTGCTCTCCGTCATGAGCTGCGCGTGCACCTCGAGGCCGACCACCAGGTCCCACTCCTCGCTCCAGTGTTTGGCACCGCTCATTGCCTTCCGGTCTTGATGAAGCGCGAAACAAGGACGGCGTCAGTCGTGGTGGTGCGCGCGATATAAAGTCCGTCCGGCAGGCTTGCAGTAACGATGTGGGCCGTTGGTCCGGAGATGATCGGCTCAACAGATTCGATCCGTCCCTGCGCATCGAACACAACGATGTCGGTGATCGCCTCCTTGCACGAGATGCTGACATGGTCATCGGCCGGGTTCGGGAAGACCTTCGCGTAGTGCGCCTGATACGCCAGTTCCTGGCCCAGCGCCAATGCGGCGCTGATATCGATGACGAACAACCCGCGTTGCATATCGCTTACCAGCACGTGGCCACTGGGCAGGAACGGATACACGCCCCATGCCCCCTTGTAACTGGGACCGTGGGGTTCCAGGGAAGTGTCGTAGTAACCCAGCAGTTGCGCGTTGAAGGGATCGGCCACGCTCCATAACCAGTAGCCATCGTAGTAGTAGCTCACATGCAACTCATCGCCCTTGAAGCAGGGATTATGCGGGATCGAATACTGGCTCAACTCCACACCGATGGTATCCACGAACTCGATGCTCGTGGGAATGGTCACGTCGAAGAGCTTGAGGTCGGTACCGTGCGTTTCATCGGCCTGCACATACAGCCATCCGTTCTCATGCAACCAACCGCTGTGGTTGTACCCCGGCTGCGGGTAATTGGTCAGTGAGCCGATCAATTGCGGCGCATTGATGTTGGTGAAGTCCACGATGTGCATGCCGTCCATATCGTTCGTGTAGGCAATGTTGTCGCGCACATAACCGTCGTGCACCCAGCCTACTTCCGTGTTCCACCAGGAGATGTCGGCTTCGCAGTCGTTGAGGAGAACCGGTTGATCGGGATCGCTCAGGTCGTACACGGCTGCTTCCGAGGAACCTGCCCAGGTGTATAGTCGCGCGTTCGTCGTATCGATCCAGAGGGTATGGGCGCGGTACAGGAGGGCATGGCTATCGTAGATCACAGGTGCGCTGTCCGGCAGCCAACGCAGATCGATGATCTGCAATGAGCCTTGACCTTCATCCGTAACACCGTACAACCGGTCCTGATAAGTCTTGAATTCACGGTGCACGACATCGAGGCCCTGCCAGGCACCGGGAATGAAAGCGACTTCTTCAAGAGTCGCTGGATCGGTCACATCGATGATGTGCGTGCCCGGAATGCTCCCGATGATACCGTACTCCCGCCCGTCGCGGGCGTAGCCCCAAGTGGCGTTGTACACATTTCCGTATTGCAAGGTCGCAGGTAGCGTGTCCACATACCAGCGCCCGGCAAGGGACATGTTGAGGCTGTCTTGAGCGTGCAGGCCGATCGATGTGCCCAGCAGCAAAGAGGCGGCTATCGAACAACGAACAACGAACAACGAACAACGGTTCAATACAGCCATGACCTTCAAGTTGTTGCGATAAGTTCCTTCATGATCAACGTCAACTTCGGCTCGGCCTCTTCAGCAACGCGCTGCACCATTTCGTGTGTGGTCTTTTCAATGAGGCCGGGTACGCCCAGGTCGGTGATCACACTCATGGCGAAGCAGGGCAGGCCCATGTGTTTCGCAGCGATCACTTCCGGCACGGTGCTCATGCCTACCGCATCGCCACCGAGATTGCGCACATAGCGGTACTCGGCCGGTGTTTCCAGCGTGGGACCGGTAAGTCCCACGTACGTGCCGGTGATCACCCGCAGCCCGTGGTCTTTGGCTATGGCTTTCGCCTTGGCGATCATCCCATGGTCGTACGGTTCGCTCATGTCCGGGAAACGTGTTCCGAGTTCGCCGATGTTCGGGCCGATCAACGGGTTCGGGAAGAGATTGATGTGGTCGTCCAGGATCATCAGGTCCCCGATGATCATGTCCGGGTTCACCCCGCCGCTGGCGTTGCTCAAGAACAGGCGACGGATACCGAGGAACATCATCACGCGCACCGGCCGTACCACCTCCTCCATGGTATAGCCTTCGTAATAATGGAAGCGGCCCTGCATGGCCACAACCGGTTTACCGCCGAGCTTGCCGAAAAGGAACTGGCCTTTGTGCCCTTGCACCGTGCTTACCGGGAAGTCCGGTATATCGGCATAAGGGACGGTGTGTTCCACTTCGATCTCCTTGCCCAGCCCACTGAGACCGGTCCCGAGGATGATGCCTGTTTCCGGGGTGAAGCCGTTGGTGCGCTGCTTCAGGAAGTCAGCGGTTCGCTTGATGCGTAGCAACATAGTGGCGGAGCAGGGCGGTGAAGCGTTCGGGTTCGTTGAGGATCACGGCTTCCACACCGATCACAACGATGGTGATGTTGGCCAGCGGTCCGGAACGTAGGTGTGGCAGCAGGCGCATGGCGTCCTTCTCCGTGGTCACCAACAGTTTCGGACCGGCCGCGAAAGTAGCCAAGCGGGCGACCGCTTTCTGGAGGTCGGCGCTACTGAAGGTGTGGTGGTCGGGGAAGGGCAGATGGGCAAATTCCTTCACTAGTCCTTTTACATGGCTGACCAGTGGCGCTGGGTCGGCAATGCCTGTGAGCAACAGGACCGAAGCCCCGGATAAAGGCACGTGTTGGCCGAGTGCACCGGTCGGTTCCAGTAAGCGTGGTTCCGCATGATCCAGTCCGCTGAAAAAGAGGTGCTGCCCCGTGCTCAAACGAAGGCGTTCCCGCCAGAGCCTTTGTTCGTCCGTTGTGGGCAGGCGGGGGCACTTCGTCACCACAACCATTTGAGCGGCGCGTACTCGTGATGGCACATCGCGCAAGGTGCCGGCCGGTACCAAGTGATCATCGAACCACGGCTTGGCCCAAGTTGTGAGCAGGATATTGAGCCCGGCGTTCAACGGTCGATGCTGAAAGGCGTCATCCAGCACAACGGCCTTCAATCCGCTCACGTCCTTCACGATCGCACCGATCGCCTTCACCCTTTCCGCACCCACGTATACATGTGCCTCAGGGAACTTGCGCTTGAACTGCAACGGCTCGTCACCCACACCGTAGGCTTCATCATCAGCTTCCACTGCCAGCGTGCCGAAGCCGTTGCGGCCGTATCCACGGCTCAGGGTGGCCAGCGGGGCGATCCCTTCCAAGCAACGCAGCACCAGCTCAACATGCGGTGTTTTGCCCGTACCGCCGAACGAGAGATTGCCCACGACGATGGTCGGTACCTCCGGTCGGCGGCTCTTCAACAGCCCCGAATCGTAGAGGGCATGTCTCAGCCGCAAAATGACCGCATAAAGCCAGCTGAAGGGCAGGAGAAGTAGCTGCGCTTGACCCATGTCTATTTTGCCCAGCCTAAGCGCATTGCCCAAAGATGACCATCGCATCCATCATCGCTGTGCTCGACCAATGGGCACCACCATCCCTGCAGGAAGACTACGACAATAGTGGTCTCCAGGTGGGCGACCGCCATGCGGAGGCAAAAGCGGCCCTGGTCTGCATCGACTGCAACGAGGAGGTGGTTTTGGAGGCGGAACGCCTGGGCTGCAACCTGATCATCTGCCATCACCCCGTGATCTTCAAAGGGCTGAAGCGGCTCACAGGCGCCAACGCGGTGGAGCGCACGATCGAACTCGCATTGCGGAAGAACATCGCCATCCACGCCATCCACACCAACTTGGACAATGTCATCGACGGCGTGAACGGGGAGATCGGGCGGAGACTGGGGTTGAAGCCCCTTTCTGTCCTCGACCCCCGCACGGATCGCCTGCGCAAATTGGCCGTTTTCGTTCCCGAAGCCCATGCCGAAGTGATGCGCAACGCTCTTTTCGAGGCTGGTGCCGGGCATATCGGGGCCTATGATCAGTGCAGCTTCAACCTGCTGGGCACGGGTACGTTCAGGGCGGGTGCAGGAACGGAACCTTTCGTGGGCAAGGTGGGTGAGCGCCATGCCGAGGCCGAAGTGCGGGTGGAACTCATCTATTCCGTCGAACGGGAGCCTGCGGTCCTTGCGGCCATGCGGGCGGTACATCCCTACGAGGAGCTGGCCTACGACCACTTCGTCCTGGCCAATGCCCATCCGGGTATCGGATCCGGGCTGCTCGGGGAATTGGCCCAGCCCATGGAGGAGGTCGCATTCCTGGATCATGTGAAGCAGGTCTTCGGGCAGGGCCATCTCAGGCATTCGCCCCTGACGGGGAAGCCCATCCAAAGGGTGGCCGTTTGCGGTGGTAGCGGGTCTTTCCTGCTGGGGAAGGCGCGGGCGGCCGGGGCGCAGGCCTTTGTTACGGCCGACGTGAAATATCACCAGTTCCAGGAGCCCGATGGGGCGATGTTATTGGTGGATGCCGGGCATTGGCAGACCGAGCAGTACACCATGCATGCAATCCAGGAACGGCTGGTCCGGAATATCCCTACTTTCGCGGTCCGTTTATCGGGGCTTAACACGGACCCCATCCATTACCGCTGAACATGTCGAAGACCGCAGCCAAGGCACCGAAGGCCGAAGAGAAGACCACTACCAACGGAGCCATCAAGGCCGTGAACGCAGCCACTAAGGCCGAGATCACCATTGCTGAGAAGCTCAAGGAACTTTACCTGCTCCAGACGGTGGATTCGAAGATCGACCGCCTGCGCACTGTGCGCGGCGAACTGCCCCTGGAGGTGCAGGACCTGGAGGATGAAGTAGCCGGTCTGGAAACACGCCAGGTGAAGATCCAGGATGAGTTGAAGGATATGGAGACGCAGGTTTCCGAGAAGCAGAACGCCATCAAAGACGCGAAAGCGCAGATCAAGAAGTACGAAGCTCAGCAGGCCAAAGTGCGCAACAACCGCGAGTTCGATTCGCTGGGCAAGGAGATCGAGTTCCAGAACCTGGAGATCCAGCTGGCGGAGAAGCGCATCAAGGAAGCCAAGTTCGGTATCGAGGCCAAGCAGTCTTTGGTGGATGAGAGCACCAAGCTGTTCAAGGAGCGCAAGAAGGACCTTGAACTGAAGAAGAAGGAACTGCACGACATCATCTCGGAAACGGAGAAGGACGAGAAGGACTTGCAGAAGAAGAGCAAAACGGCTTCTTCGCATATCGAAGAGCGCCTGCTGAACGCCTATCACCGCATCCGCAGCAACGCGCGTAACGGCTTGGCCGTGGTTCCTGTAGAGCGTGGCAGCTGTGGCGGTTGCTTCAATAGCATTCCACCGCAGCGTCAGTTGGACATCAGCAGCCACAAGAAGATCATCGTGTGCGAACACTGTGGCCGTGTACTGGTTGATGAAGCGGTGGCCGCCGAAGTGATGACCTTGGTGAATTCCGATCGCTGATATCCCATCTGAAATTGAAAAGCCCCGATGGAGATCCATCGGGGCTTTTGCGTTCGTGCCCTGGCTTACGGCCGGTAAGCAACCGTAACGAACACCTTGTACTCGGTCAGTGTTTCATTGGTCGCTTCGATCAGGCTCGGGTCGTATTGGAAATAATTGCTGGTGCGGCTTCCGTAAAGTCCGGCCAGATCCACGCTCCAGCGCTTTGTGCGATATCCCAGACCGGCGGTGTATCGGATCAACGGAAGCCCGTGCCGCGCGTCTGACTTGATGTACGGGTCGGGCCAATAACCGGCCCCAGCGCGTACATACAGGTTGCTACCCAAGCGCCACTCCGTTCCCGCACGCACATGATGGGAAATGCGATAGCGGTCGCGGATGATGTCGTTCTCCACGTCGAAGTCGTACGCATCGATGATGCCCGTGCTCGGTTTGAGGCGCATGTGCCTGTAATCCGAAAACTCGTAGTCGACGCTGAACGACCCGTACTTGCCAACGATGAGCGCGACAGACGCGATCAGTCTGAGGGGTGTGCGTCCGCGGTAGGTGAAGGTGCCATCAGGGCTCTCGGCCGTCAGTTGGTCGCCATTGTCGCGGAAGGCGGTTCGCAGTTCAGTGGTGTAGGCATCGCTCAGCTGCAGCCAGATGGGGGAGTGGAATGCCAGACCGAAACGAGCCTTATCACCGGCGCGCATCACTGCACCGAGCTTCAGGTCGAATCCGCTCCCGGTTGTAACGAGGTTCTCCTCATAGGTCAGTGTTTCCAAAGGCAGGTTTTGGTCGAGGGTTGTTTCCGAATGCTTGGTTACGCGTTCATGGCGCACACCATAGATGCCGATGGATCCACCGAGGAAAAGTTCGTCCATGTAACTGGAGGCGAAGAACAGGCTGGTGGCATGTACGTTCCCCGAACTGCTGATGGTATGCGACTGATCCACACGGCTGCCTTCCGGTATCGCGGCGAAATAGCTGTCCACGCCCCCACTGAGCGTGTCGATCGCATATGTGGACCATGCCAGTCCTGTCCCGAACGGGAAAACGGAATCGAGCAAGTAGTAGGGTGTGCCATTGGCTTCATTAACGAAGCGCTGGGCAATGGAACTGTTCACGTTCTCGCCGATGGCCTGGCGCTCCCAATGGAAACTGGCCAGACGATCGTAGCTAAGCCCGAAACTGAAATTGGTCCACTTGCTCCCGCTACTTCCTTGTGCTGCGAACTGCACGAACACATTGTTGAAGAAGAAGCGGTTATCCGTAAGCGCACTGGTGCTGCCGTAGTGAGTGGCTTTGGCATCCTGCACCTCGAAAGAAGGTGTCAGCGAGAACTCACTGGTGCTGTACAACGCCAGCCCAGCAGGGTTGATCGTGACTGCCGCGGGATCGGCACCCAAGGCACCGAAAGCACCAGCCATCGCGTTGCTGCGCCCCGATCCACCGGGCTGCAGGAAAGAGAAACGCAGGATGTCCTCTTCGGTCTGGGCGCTGGTCGTTCCGCCACATTGGAGCAAGAGCAGCCCGGCTGCAACGCGTGCAAGCGCATTCATCGTTGGCACTGTTCGTTAGCGTGTACGCCGCCCACCGGTATTCCCACCACCACCCGTACTGCGGTCGGTATCGATCGTTCGGGTACCGCTGTTGTCGTTGTGTTGCACCGGCTGCGGCCGCTCACCCCGATCGCGTTGGCGCTGGATGATCGGCGGATGTTCCGCAGGCTTCGCGATCGGAACCACACGCGACTGTGAACCGCTTGCCGGATAAGCAGGGCGGATCAACGAGGAGTTGTTGCTCATTTCGGGGCGTGTGCGGCCGGGCAGTGGCTTGATCAAACCGATCTGGTCACGGGTGTTCATCCGTTGGCCCACCGGTGCAGCCGTACCGTTCCCGCCGGTGCTGGTGCCACCACCGAACGAAGGTCTGTGTGAGTAGACCGTATTGCCACCCCAACCCTCGCCGCCACAGGTAATGATCGGTTGGTAGCAGTTGTAGCAGCCACCACCGTATCCATAGTAGCCGTAGCCATTGTATCCGCCGTAGTTGTAAGGGCTGTTCCACGAGTTGCCGCAACCGCAACCGTAGCCATTGGAGTAGCCGCCGTAACCGTAGTTCCAACCGCTACCGTAGCCGTAGCCCCATGAACTGCCGTAACCGTTGTACCAACCGTTGTTGCTCATGCAGTTCCCATAGCCACCGTAACCGTTCCAATAGGGATCGCCCCACACGTTGCCGTAGCCGTACCCGCTGCTCCACATACTGCCGCCCCATCCGCTGCCATAGCTCATACCGAAGCCGTAACGATCGTAGCCGTAGTAGTACGGATCGTTGTAGGCCATATCGTAATAGCCCCGCGGGTTGGCATAGCGCTGCGCCTCATTCGGGTTGTAATAGTCGCTCTGTTCGGCAGCTGGTTCCGTTTTCTCTTCCTCGGCCACCGCTGCGGTGATGGTGCGCGGATCCGGACGGTCGTAGACATCATCGCGCACGTACGCAGCATCCTGGCTCTGGCTGCATCCACTGATGAGCAGCACCATCAGTCCGAGACCGCTGGTGGTAGTGATGGAGATCGGATTGCGCATGGCGTGAAGGTGTTGTTGGAACGGCGTTCGTCGCTGAGGAGTATGTGTACTTTTCGCCGGTCCGGTCACCGTCAAAAATAGTACCGGAACAAGCGGAGATGAGCGAAGTTTTGACGAAGCGTGCCACCGATCATGCACAGTGGTACAACGATCTGGTGCTGAAAGCCGATCTGGCAGAGCACAGCGAGGTGCGTGGTTGCATGGTGATCAAGCCGCACGGCTATGCCATTTGGGAGAAGATGCAGGCAGCCTTGGACGGCATGTTCAAGGCGACCGGTCACGTCAATGCCTACTTCCCGCTCTTCATCCCGATCAGCTATTTCGCCAAGGAGGCGAGCCATGTGGAGGGCTTCGCGAAGGAATGCGCGGTGGTTACCCATTACCGCCTGAAGAACGACCCGGAGAAAGGCATCACGGTGGACCCGGAAGCCAAGCTCGAGGAACCGCTGATCATTCGCCCAACAAGCGAGACCATCATTTGGAACACCTACCGCGGCTGGGTGAAGAGCTACCGTGATCTGCCTTTGCTGATCAACCAGTGGGCCAACGTGGTGCGCTGGGAAATGCGCACGCGCCTCTTCCTGCGCACGGCCGAATTCCTGTGGCAGGAAGGCCATACGGCACATGCCACAAAGGAGGAAGCAGTGGAGGAGACCATGCGCATGCTCGATGTCTACGCGCAGTTCGCCGAGGAATGGATGGCCATGCCCGTGATCAAGGGAGTAAAGACACCCGGTGAGCGTTTCGCGGGAGCGGAAGACACGTACTGCATCGAGGCGTTGATGCAGGACGGCAAAGCCTTGCAGGCCGGCACGTCGCACTTCCTCGGCCAGAACTTCGCGAAGGCCTTCGACGTGCTTTTCACCGATAAGGAGAACAAGCAGAGCCATGTTTGGGCGACGAGCTGGGGCGTAAGCACTCGCCTCATGGGTGCGTTGATCCTTACGCACAGCGACGACCATGGCTTGGTGATCCCGCCGAAACTGGCCCCGGTTCAAGTGGTCATTGTGCCCATCGCCAAGAACGGCGATCAACTGGCGGCCATCGATGGCTATGTCGCACCGGTGGTTTCCGCTTTGCGGGCCAAGGGCATCAGCGTGAAGTATGACAACGACGACAAGAAGAAGCCCGGGTGGAAGTTCGCCGAGTACGAGCTGAAGGGTTACCCGGTGCGCATCGCCGTTGGTCCGCGCGACATGGAGAACGGCACGGTGGAAGTTGCGCGTCGCGACACCTTGGAAAAGGAAACCCTCCAAGTGGTGGACATCGCTGAAAAGGTGGAACACCTGCTTCAAGCGATCCAGGCCAACCTCTACCAAAAGGCGCTGGCCATGCGCGAGGCCGGTACCCGGGTGGTGAACAGCTACACGGAGTTCAAGGAAGCCATTGAGGAAGGTGGCTTGATCCACGCGCACTGGGATGGCACGGCGGAGACCGAGGAAAAGGTGAAGCAGGAGACGAAAGCCACCATCCGGTGTATTCCCTTGGATGGCGACCGCACGCCGGGCGTGTGCATGGTCACCGGCAAGCCGAGCACTCAACGCGTCATCTTCGCAAGAGCCTACTGATGCCCAAGAAGGACAAGCACCACGACGACCCGCGCGGCACCATCCTTCGCATGTTGGAGGGGAAGAGCGCGATGAAGCAGGACGTGTACCAGCGCATTATCGCCGTGTACGCCGAACTGAAGACCGTGCTTTCCGAAGTGGCTGCCGACCTGGACACGGCCATCCAGGAAAAGGACAAGCGTGTTACGGTGAAGTTCACCGACAAGGGTGAGACTGCCGCTGAACTGAAGGTGGCCGGGGATGTGGTCATCTTCCACATGCACACCAATGTGTTCCGCTTGGATCAGGGACACAGCTTGTGGAAGACCAGCTACCTGCAGCAAGATGAACTGCGCGGCTACTTCGGCGTCATCAACATGTACAACTTCCTCAGCGACTCGTTCAAGTACAACCGCGAGCGCGATCTGGGCTATCTGGTGGCGCGGCTCTTCATCAACAAGGACGGGCGGTTCTTCGTGCAGGGCAAACGCCAGCTCGGCTTCCTGTACAACGATCTGGCGGAGAACACCATCAACAAGGAACGGATCAAGCAAGTGGTACACTCCGTGATCATGTACACCCTCGACTTCGACCTGCTGACCCCGCCGTACGATCAGGTGAACCAGGTTACGGTGAGCGAGATGAACGACCTGAGCGCCAACGTGCAGATCAGCACAGGAAAGCGTCTCGGTTTCCGCTTCCAGTCAGATAGCGACGAAGTGAGATAGTGCGCTGGAGCTTTGAACAAGTATACAGGCCAGCGATCCGCTCCGAATTCTACATTTGCGACCCCTTGAAAAAGATGGCCCGTTCGTCTAGGGGTTAGGACGCGTCCCTTTCACGGATGAAACAGGGGTTCGATTCCCCTACGGGCTACAAGGAACCCGCGCAGCGCGCGGGTTTTCTTTTGCCCGTAGGGGAATAGCCGTACGCTCCGATCCTGCGGATCCTTGCTTCGGCTTACTACTGGCTGCAAGGCGAAGGCCTCCTCGGATATGAGAAGGCTTTTTCGTTCGTGGGCTTGTCGATCCCTTGGGCTCTTCCATCGTGCATCGGGTTGCGGCGGACCATCCGGAAACCTTGGCCAAGTGCCGCACGTATCTTTCGCCTTCTTCAAAACGGCCTCTTACCAGGCTAAAGCACAAGAAGCATGGATCTGATGGGAACGAAATGGCTGCTCGGCCTCTTGGTGGTGGGCAGCTTGGCATCGTGCGTGGGCCGCCGTGATATCAACTACCTGCGGGACCACTCCCTGAGCACCGAGGGTGCCAAACTGTTCGAGAACAAGAAGTTCGAGTACCGGATGCAGGTGAACGATGTGATGAGCATCCGCGTTATGGGCCTGGACGATGCCACCGCGAAGTTCTTCAACGTGGAAAGTTCCAATGCTGCGGTCGGTATCAACGAGGCGGCGCTTTACGTGAACGGCTTCAGCGTGGATAAGAACGGGCAGATCCAATTACCATCCGTGGGTAAGGTGAAGGTGCAGGGCCTCACGGTCGGTGAAGCACAGGAACTGGTGCAGCGGAAGATCAACGAGTTCTTCACCAATGCCACGGTGATCCTCAAGTTGGTGAGCTACCGTGTGAGCGTGCTGGGCGATGTCGCCCGCCCCGGTACGTATTTCGTTTACAACAACCAGATCACCATCCTTGAAGCCCTTGCACAGGCCGGCGGGGCCAATGAATTTGCAGACAAGAGCAAGGTGACATTGATGCGCCAGAGTGATAGGGGCGTGCAGGCGATCTATGTGGATATGGGAGGAACGGACGTGCTCACCAGCGAGTACTACTACCTGCTGCCCGGTGATGTGGTCTATGTGCCTGCGTTGCGTGCACGCGTGGGCCGTTTGAACCTCGACCTGCTGGGCATCCTCTTCGCGGCCATCAGCGCAGCTGCGCTCGTGGTAACAGTGGTGCAGAATTCGACACCATGAGCAAGGAACAAGCGGCCGGCGACGCCATCGACCTGCGGGCCATCTTCCGCAAGATCACCGCCAAGTGGTGGTTGTTCTTGATCACCCTCGTTCTGTGCACCGCGGCAGCCGTAGCCAAATACAAAACCACCGCGAAGACGTACATGGTCGGTGCGTCCATCATGTTGAGCGAGAAAAGCCGGAACAGTTTCGGTGCCAACAGCGAGGAATTCATCAAGGGCACCGGGTTCCTCCGCAGCAACGCGGATATTGAGGACCAGATCGCGGTGTTGCGCAGCCAGAGCAATTTGCGCAAGACCATCCGCAGGCTGCCGTTCGGCATCAGTTACCTGGTGAAGAAAAGTTACCTCACCAGCGAGCTGTACGACTATCCACCGTTCCAAGTGACGTTGGACAGCATGGTGCACCAGGTGACCGGGGTACCGGTGCACATCAAGGTGAACACGGCTGCGAAGACCTTCCGTGTGAGTGTTGATGGCCAGAACGTCCAGCTCTACGATCCTCGGAGGGAACTGGTGGTGGACCAGTTCCGGCCCGTGGTGAAAGTGGACCGCGAACTGAAATTCGGCGAAGCGGTGAAGGAGGAGAACCTCGCGTTCTCGATCTCCTTCCCGGACAGCTTCATGTATCAGCCCAAGGCCGACTATTTTTTCTACATCAACAGCCTCGATGGGTTGGTGGATGCTTACGGCGGCAAGCTCGGCAGTGTGAGCATGGGCGAGAAAAGCAACATCGTCATCCTGAGCTCTGTTGGCCCTGTGGTTCAGAAGGAGAAGGACTTCCTCAACACGCTCATGTCGGTATACATCGAGACCGAACAGGACAAGCAGAATGAGAAGGGCAAACGGACCATCGGCTTCATCGAAGCGCAATTGCGCCGCTCCCAAGCGGACATGCAAACAGCCACGGACAAGGTGATCTCGCAGGGGCCTGCCGGCGGCGCAACCCGGGCGGATCAGTTGTACGCCGACCTGAGCCGTTACCAGGACAGGCAGAGCGAGATACGGACGCGGATCCAGTACCTGCAGAACCAGCTGATCAATGGCATGTCGGGTTCCGATGACCAGACCGTGCCGTCGTCGGCGAACCTCGGCGATCCAGGTCTTGAATCGTTGATCGATCGGTACAACCAGAACGTCACGCGCCTCAACCAGATCCGCATCACCGAACGCACACCGACAGCCCCGACCCTGGCGCTGATGAGGACCATCCGCGATGGAAAGGCGCAGATCATCGGCAGCGCCGAGAACCTGTTGTCCAAGAGCCAGATCGAGCTACAGGATGCCAGCCAGCGGGTGAATGAAACGAAGTGGCAGCTGAACCAGCTACCCAAGGAGCAGCAGCGCCAGGATATTGCGATGAACCAGTACGAGCTGACGGAGGGCATCAACAATTACTTGATGGAGAAGCTCTACGAAGCGCAGATCGCCATCAACTCCGACCAGGTGGACAAGAGCGTTGTGGATCCAGCCCGTATGGTGGGTTTCGGGCCCGTGGCCCCGGACAAGAAGACCATCTTCGGTATTGCCATCCTGATCGGGCTCTTCATTCCGATCGCCTTCATCCTCTTGCGCGATTTCTTCAACGATACCATTACCGATGAGGACGAACTGAAACGCCTGAGCGCTATCCCCTTGCTCGCCACCATTCCCGAGAGCAAGCGCAAACGCATCACCCCTGACGAGCCCAAGAGCTTGCTGGCGGAAGCATTCCGAACGGCGCGCATCAATCTGCAATACCTCAATGCCGACGCGCCGCGACAGGTCGTGGGGTTCACCAGCAGCAGCAGCGGCGAAGGCAAGACATTCTGCGCCGTGAATCTGGCCACGGTAATGGCCCTTAGTGGGAAGCGCGCCATACTGGTCGACGCCGATATGCGCCGTCCACGTGTGCAGGAGACCCTCGAACTTCCGGACGGACCAGGCTTGAGCAACCTGCTCATCGGCGAAACGACCGTGGGCAATGTGATCCGCCGTACCGATACACCGGGATTGGATGTCATCACGGCCGGTCCCATACCCCCCAACCCGCTTGAGCTGGTGGAAAGCCCGCTGATGGCCGAGTTGTTCAAGCAGTTGCGCAGCCAGTACGACCATGTGATCGTGGATGCCAGCCCCATCGGCCTCGTGAGCGAATTCGTGATCCTGTTGAGCCACATCGATGTAACGCTCTACGTGGTGCGCCAAGGCCATACCCACCGCAAAGACCTGCGCCTGGTGAACGGCATGCACACCAACGGCAAACTCGGCCGTATCGATCTCCTGCTCAACGATGTGGACAAGAGCACCAGCAGCGGGTACGGGTACTACGTCAAGTAAGCACGCAGGCACGCACGTATGCTGAAGAGCGAAGGCGCGCGCAAGTACCTGGCGAACACCGGATGGATGTTCGCCGAGAAAGTGTTCCGTCTGGCCGTGGTCCTGGTCACAGGGATCTTCGTTGCCCGCTTCCTCGGTCCGGTCCTCTTCGGACAGTTCAACTATGCCACCGGCTTCGTAGGCCTCTTCTTCGCCCTTACGGCCATGGGGCTGGACGAGATCGTGGTGCGCGACCTGGTGCGCCACCCGGAACGACGCGATGAACTCCTGGGGTCGGCTGCACTGCTGAAGTTCTGCGGGGCGGCGCTGTTGGTGGTGCTGGCCACGGTGATCGGGTTCTTGAAGGACATGGAGTCCATCACGCTCTTGGTGGTGGTGATCGTGGCGGTGTCGGAACTGCTCAAGCCTTTCGTGGTCATTGAGTTCTGGTTCCAGGCGCAGGTGCGCGCGCGGGCCGTATCCAAAGTGCTCATCGTGCAGTCCTTGGTAAGCGCTGCCTGGAAGCTCGGGCTGGTCTGGCTGTTGCCCCGGGATGCCGCGGGCCACCCCACCGAAAGCGCATTGTTGTGGTTCGCATGGGCATACGTGATCGAACTGTTGGCCAGCGCCATCGGCTGTGCCGTGGCGTACGAGAACGCCGGTGGAATGCTGCGCGCATGGCGCGTTACCCGTGCCACAGCCGGGCATTTGTTGAGCGAGAGCTGGCCTCTCCTGATCTACGGTGTCGCCTTGTACGTGCAAGCCAAGATCGACCAAGTGATGATCTTCGACGTACTGAAAGAGCGCATCGGGCCAACGGCAGCATATGCTGAAGCAGGGCAATATGCCAACGCCTTGAAGATGATCGAGGCCTTGGGTTTCCTGCCGGTGATCGTTCAAAAGAGCCTTGCACCTGCGATCACGCGGGCGCGCATGGAGAGCATGGCGAAATACGAGGACCGTTTGCTCAACCAGTACCGCCTCATGTTCCTCATGTTCCTGGTAACGGCTGTTCCCCTGTTCTTCCTGGCCGAACCCATCATGGTGCTGCTGTACGGCGAGCCGTTCCGCCCGAGCGGCGGGTTGCTTTCGTTGTTCGCCATCCGCTTGTTGTTCACCAATATGGGAATGGGCAAAACCAGCTTCATCACCAATGAGAGCCTCTTCAAGTATTCGCTGGCCACTGCCTTGGTGGGGGCGGGGCTCAACATCGCCATCAACTACCTGCTCATACCGCATTTCCAGAGCGCGGGTGCTATTTGGGCCACGATCATTTCCTTCACAGTGAGCATTTTCCTGCTCGACCTCTGCTTCAAGAGCACCCGGGCCAACTTCGGTTGGATGATGAAAGCCATGGGCACTTTCTGGAAATTCCACCGCGCTACATGAGTACGCTATCGCAAGACCGCGATCTGGTGCCGGTGAAGCCGTTGCTGTTCTCCGACTTCACTTGCCCTTCTTGCGCGGCACGCAAGGTCACTGCGCTGGGTGTTGTCTTTCCCGGCGCACACGTTCTGGGCGACTATCACTGCGAAGCTTGCGGCCTGGACTTCCTGCGCGATCTCCCGGTGGGTTTTTCGGTGGATCATCCGGTGGCTATCGGCAAGGCGGACGGCAAACTCTTCAACCTGCACGCTGCTGAAGGCTGGTTGCATGAACCATTGTTGAAGTCCTTCAACGACCGCAGCGATGTACCGTTGAAGATCGAACGCAAAGTGTTGCGTGCGTGCAAACGTGTGATCATCCTCGATACGATCGACTTCCTCTATGGGCATGTGCTGTTGAAGCTGTACAACGCCCAGCATTACATCGATGCCTACCCGGATCACGGCGTCATCATCATGCTGCCTCGCATGTTCGCGTGGTTGGAACCAAGAGGCTGCGCCGAAGTGTGGGTCGTGGATGTGAAACTGGGCCAGGGACAGGCCTGGCACAATGCTATCGATGCGTTCGTGCAGGAGAGACTGGCTGAATACGAGGAGGTGAACATGGGCAAAGGCTATGCGCATCCGGACTTCACCCATATCGACATCGAGCGCTACACCGGGATCGCTCCGTTCCCCTTGGAAGAGTTCAGTACGCGGGCCCCGCACATCACCTTCGTTGCGCGGCAGGATCGGTTATGGTTCGCCAATGGCTTCGCCAAGTTCTGCTCGCGCGCAATGGGCCGGTCGGGGTTGAAGGGCCTTGCCCGGACCATGTTCGTTTCAGCACAGGACCGCTTGATCCGCCGCACCATGCGCGCGGTCCAAGCCGCTGTTCCCCAGTGCTCCTTCACTGTCGTAGGCCTGGCGCCAGGAGGCGGCTACGGAAGTCTGGCCGAGGACCTGCGTACCACACGCATGGACGAAGCGACCGAGCGCGCCTGGTGTTCAGCCTATGCCCGGAGCCAGATCGTGGTGGGCGTGCACGGCAGCAACATGCTGTTGCCGACGGCCTTCGCCGCGGGTTGCATCGAGATCCTTCCGCACGATCGTCATGGGAACATCGTGCAGGACCTGAGCGTACGATGGTCCGATCGCATGCAACTCTTTCTCTACCGCTTCGTGGGTGAGTTCGCAGGCCCGGCTGAAGTAGCCCGCCATGCCGTTGGCATGCTGCGCAATTTCGACCTGTACTACAGGCACAACGTCACCAATACATTCGTTGTTCGACCTTCCCGATGAGCACGTTCACCCCACCCGGGCCGCTGCATACGGCAGTCCTCTTCATCGCTTTCAAACGGTATGAAGAGAGCAAGGCGGTGATGGAGGGCATCCGTGCCGCCCGGCCACCCCGGTTGTATTTCGCCTGCGACGGTGCGCGCAACGAACGGGAAGCCGCCGATGTGCAACGCGTGCGTGACCTGGTGAAGCTGGTGGATTGGCCCTGTGAAGTGAAGACGCGCTTCAGCGGGTCGAACCAGACCGTGAAGTTCGGTCCGCCAGCGGCCATCTCCTGGTTCTTCGAGCACGAAGAGGAGGGGATCATCCTGGAAGACGATTGCAAACCGATGATCTCCTGGTTCTGGTTCGCGCAGGAGTTGTTGGAACGCTACCGGACCGACGAGCGCATATGGGTCATCATGGGCAACAACCTCATGCCCGAATGGCCCGCACGCGATGGCGAGAGTTATTACTTCAGTGCTCATGGCTACGGGGCCTATTGGGGTTGGGCCAGCTGGCGCCGCATGTGGAAGAAGTACGATCTGCACATGAAGGAATGGCCCGCACTAAGGGATGGCGGCCTGCTCAATGGTCATTTCCTTGATAGGAGTGAGGCACGTGAGGCGATGCACCTGTTGGAAAGCAGTTGGGACGGCCGCATCCATAGCTGGGATTTCCAATTGGACTACGGCCGCATCGCCAATGGTGGCATGAACATCATTCCCAATGTGAACCTGATCCGCAATATCGGTTTCGGCGATGGCAGCACGCATACCGGCAGCCACTTGGACCCGCGCAACAAGGATGCGGCCGGCAACATCCTGTTCCCGTTAAGGCATCCTCCCTTCATGGTGTCCGACAAGGAACGCGACCTGGAGT
>JBATMK010000284.1:0-11325 GCA_049289815.1 Flavobacteriales bacterium | reverse complement strand
GCGGTAGACCTTCTTCTAGATGAAGATGCGCTCGAGCGATGCGAAGTGCCATTGTTCGTCGAGTTCGTCCAGGCGGATCTCCAATTCGGTCTTCAGCAGCCGTAGGGTGTTCTCCGTGCTGGTGCGCAACAGATCGGTAACGGTAAGGAAGCGGGGCTTCTCGTTCTCGATCACGCATGCGTTCGGAGCGATGCTCATCTCGCAATCGGTGAAGGCGAAGAGCGCGTCGATCGTGTTGTCGGGTGAAACGCCGGCAGCCAGGTGCACGATGATCTCCACGTTCTCTGCCGTGTTGTCCTCGATGTGGCGCACCTTGATCTTGCCCTTGTCGTTTGCCTTGATGATGCTCTCGATGAGGCTGGCCGTGGTGGTGCCGAAGGGGATCTCGGTGATCACCCAGGTCTTCGCATCCTCCTTGCGGATGCGGGCGCGGACACGCACGCGCCCGCCGCGTTCGCCATCGTTGTAGTTCTCGCAATCGGCCAGTCCGCCCGTGGGGAAATCGGGCATCAGGTGCGGGCGCTTGCCCTTCAGGGCAGCGATGCTCGCATCGCACAGCTCGATGAAGTTGTGCGGCAACATCTTGCAGCTGAGGCCAACGGCGATCCCTTCAGCGCCCTGCGCCAACAAGAGTGGGAACTTCACCGGAAGGTGGATCGGCTCCTTGTTGCGGCCATCGTAGCTGGCCTGCCATTCGGTGGTCTTGGGGTTGAAGACCACTTCCAGTGCGAACTTGGAAAGTCGGGCCTCGATGTAACGGGGTGCTGCAGCAGAGTCGCCGGTGAGCACGTTGCCCCAGTTGCCCTGCGGGTCGATCACCACATCCTTCTGGCCCAACTGCACCAATGCATCGCCGATGCTGGCATCGCCGTGCGGGTGGTACTGCATGGTGTGCCCGATGATGTTGGCCACTTTGTTGTAGCGCCCATCGTCCAGCACTTTCATCGAATGCAGGATCCGGCGTTGCACCGGCTTCAGTCCGTCGTTCAATGCAGGTACGGCCCTTTCCAGGATCACATAGCTGGCATAGTCAAGGAACCACTCGCGGTACATGCCGCTCACACTGAAGGCACTGCCGCCTTCGCCAGGAACACCTTTGTGGTCGGGTGCGGCGTGGCCGTTGCCCTCGGCACCGTTCTCGTCCGGTGTGTTCACGGTATCGTCTTTCTCGTCGCTCATCTTGGTATTGTCGTCCTGATCCTGTGTTGTCAACCCGTCCCCGCCGACGGATGATCCGCTGGTTCTTTTCTACAGATCCGCTGTTGCGCAGAAGCGATAGCTCCGGGTACTGCTGCTTTGGCTCTTGATGCTCACGTCCATGCAGTAGTTGGCGCCTTCCACTACATGGTGGTGCAGGACGGAAGCTTCCGTATCGTAAGGGGTTTGCACCGGCCCCGTGAATGTTGCACCATTGTTGACCTGCACACCGAAGGGTTCGTAGGCGGTGGGAGAAGGGAAGAGTTCGATGCGCACATGGAACTTGAATTCGATCACCGTATCGATCGGTACACCGAAGTTGTCGAACAGCCTGTAGGTGCTGTCACCAACAAGTTCCAGGAACTGGGGGCCATCGTAATCCGGATCAAGCGCATTGGTAGTGAGATCGGCCTGGGCCACTTCATCCTTGTAACACCCGATGAGCGAGAGGAGCAAGAACAAGGGTAGGATCAAGCGGAACAACAGCGGCTTCATTGCTTCGCAAGGTTGAAGGTGAAACCACCGGCCCAGGTGCCACCATCCGCTCCGGGCACCCATGCCAGTCCGTCGAATTTGATGCGCTCCTTGTCCTCGAACATGGGCACCTTCACCCGGGCGCTCTTCACGTAGAGATAGCCCGTCAACAAAGCCAGGCCACCGGTCAAGCTGGCGGAGATGATGAAGTTCGTTTCGGCCTTTTTGAAATCATCCTGGTGGGCGACCATGGTCTGGTCCTTGAGCACATTGATGGCGCCCGGGGAGGTCAGTTCGTTATAGAGCGTCACGTCCTCTTGCAGTTGCTGGTGGGCATCCTTGTATTTGATGAAGAGGACCGTGCTGACGATGGCCGAGATCCCGGTGGCCGACATGGGGATGAGCCGGTTCAGCTTCCGGTTATTGCGGAATTCCTTCATCTGCTGCTGGTACATCTTGTACTCCTCGCTGTATGGAAGTCGCATGGTGAAATCCACGGTGCGATCCGGAAAAACGGCGAGCGTGGTATCCACCACACGGCGCGTGGGCGCCCAGAACTGGAAGCGGTGCGGACCACCGGGCAAGGTCACTTCACGCTGTTGCATGCGGTGCTTGCCATCGAGCACGAAACTGAAATTGTTACCCGGATCGATGAACAGGCGGAGCGTGCCGGGTGTTTGGGCATGTGCCCATGATCCCATGTGGCCATGTGCCCATACGAGAACCAGCACGCGGAGCCAACCTCCGGACCAGGGTCGTCCAAACCGGAGTGTCCTCATGGCCACATGGCCACATGAACGAATGAGCACATGCAAGCTCTTCATGCTTCCACTTCCTCAATGGTTTCCTGAGCCGCCCGCATCCTGCCCACTGCTGCACCCAGTTCCGTCTCCTCCTTCACCACGTCCTTCTCCACTTTCAGGTTATCGATGATGAATTCCTGGCGCTGCGGGGTGTTCTTGCCCATGTAGAAATCGAGCAGGTCGTGCACGCCGGCGTCCTTGGTGATCATCACCGGTTCCAGGCGCATATCCGGTCCGATGAAGTGCTTGAACTCGTCGGGACTGATCTCGCCCAAACCCTTGAAACGGGTGATCTCAGGGTTCTTGCCGAGCTTTCTGAGGGCGTTCTGCCGCTCTTCGTCGCTGTAGCAGTAGATCGTTTCCTTCTTATTGCGCACGCGGAACAGCGGCGTTTGCAGTATGTACAGGTGGTCGTTCTTCACCAGGTCGGGGAAGAACTGCAGGAAGAAAGTGAGCAACAGCAGCCGGATGTGCATGCCGTCCACATCGGCATCGGTGGCCACTACGATACGGTTGTAGCGCAGGCCGTCCATGCCGTCCTCGATATCGAGCGCCGCCTGGATCAGGTTGAACTCCTCGTTCTCGTACACCACCTTTTTGGTGAGCCCGTGGCAATTGAGCGGTTTGCCCTTGAGGCTGAACACGGCCTGGGTGTTCACATCGCGGCTCTTGGTAATGCTACCGCTGGCGCTGTCGCCCTCGGTGATGAAGAGCGTGCTCTCCTGCTTGCGCGGGTCGGTCTTGCCATCGGTGAGGTGGATGCGGCAGTCGCGCAGTTTCTTGTTGTGCAGGCTGCTCTTCTTGGCCCGTTCACGCGCCAGCTTGCGTATGCCCGATAGCTCCTTGCGCTCGCGCTCGCTCTGCAGGATCCGCTCCTGCAACACCTGCGACACGTCGGGGTGCTTGTGCAGGAAGTTGTCCAGTTCACGCGCGATGAAGTCACCGATGAAGGAGCGCATGCTCTGGCCGCCGGGCTCGATCTCCTGGCTGCCGAGCTTGGTCTTGGTCTGGCTCTCGAAAACCGGTTCGATGATCTTCACACTGACAGCCGCCACGATGCCGGTGCGGATATCACCCGCTTCCCAATCCTTCTTATAATGATCGCGGATGGTCTTGGCCACCGCTTCGCGGAAGGCCCCTTGGTGGGTACCGCCCTGGGTGGTGTGCTGTCCGTTCACGAAGCTGTAATACTCCTCGCCGTAGTGGTTGGCGTGGGTGATCGCCACTTCGATATCGTCGCCCTTCAGGTGGATGATGGGGTACAGGGGCTCGCCATCCATCTTGGTCACGAGCAGGTCGAGCAGGCCGTTCTTGCTCTGGAACCGCTGTCCGTTGTAATGGATGCTGAGGCCGGTGTTCAGGTAGCAGTAATTCCACAGCAGCCGTTCCACGTGCACATCGCGGTACTGGAAGTGCTTGAACATGGCCTCATCCGGCACGAACTCCACGAAGGTGCCGTTGGCCTGATCGGTCTTTTGTTCCTTCTCCTCCTTCACCAAGTGGCCCATGTCGAAAGAGGCCCGCTTGATCCGGCCATCGCGGATGCTCTCCACGCGGAAGGTCTTGCTGAGCGCGTTCACGGCCTTCGTTCCAACGCCGTTCAACCCCACGCTCTTCTTGAAGGCCTTGCTGTCGTACTTGGCGCCGGTGTTGATCTTGCTCACCACGTCCACCACTTTGCCGAGCGGGATCCCACGGCCATAGTCGCGCACGCTCACGGTGTCGCCTTCGATCTTCACCTCCACCTTCCTCCCGTGGCCCATGACATACTCGTCCACGCAGTTGTCCAGCACCTCCTTCAGCAGGATGTAAATGCCGTCGTCGTAACTGCTACCATCGCCCAATTTGCCGATGTACATACCCGGCCGCAGGCGGATATGCTCTTTCCAATCGAGGGTGCGGATATGCTCGTCCTCGTACTTTACTTCGCTCATCGTTCAGGGCCGGAATTCAACGCCCATAAGGGTTCCCGGCGATCGGGCCGAAGATAGGATCACGGTTTCGCGCTACCGGGTTGAAGTGCGGCCCCAAGCCCTTGGTTTTTCAACGATCTCCAGCCCTTTATCAACAAGCAGGGTCGGGCTGTTGGTAGGCGATAGTGGGCTCCGGCACGATACTGGCAAAGCGCGGCCGCCCACAAAGGCAGAGCATCTACATTTCGGCCCCCAAAACACAACCCACAATGAAATTGACGAAGACACTGGCGGCACTTTCCCTGCTGCTGATCGGTACCGGCGCATCGGCCCAGATGTACGGTTCCGCTGTTCGGACCACCCTCACCGAAGGCGACCTGAGCGTCCTGAAAGGCGAAAAGGAAGTGAAACTCGAGTTCAGTTATGAAGGCATGATGGTCGGCGGTTTCACCGACGAGGCCTACCAGAACAAGAAGCAGAAGGAGTACAACGAAAAGGAGGCCGGCAAAGGCGATACCTGGAAAGAGAACTGGGTAGGCAACCGTGAGAAGCTCTTCCATCCGAAGTTCACCGAACTGTTCAACGACCGTTTGGACGGTGCCCTGGTGGGCGGAATGGACAAGACCAGCGCCAAGTACACCTTCATTGTACGCACCACCAGCACGGAGCCAGGCTACAACATCGGCATCAGCCGTGTGCCAGCATCGCTCAACAGCGCCATCACACTGGTGGAAACGGCCGACCATAGCAAGGTGCTGGCTGAGATGGTGGTCGCCAACTGTCCTGGGGCGAACGCCATGGGCTTCGATTACGACGCCGGCGGCCGTATTGCTGAAGGCTATGCCAAGATGGGCAAGGAACTGGCTGCCTTCCTGCAGAAGAAAGTGCCCATCAAGAAGTAACAACGCACGGATCCGATTCCGGCAACAGGCCCGGCAGCGCAACCCGCAAGGGATTGCGTTCGCCGGGCCTGTTCCATTGGCACCGTGTTCCGGTTGAACACGCTCAAGACCCTGTAATGGTTCGACGGGCTCATCATGACAACGCGGCGATCGTGAAACAATAAAGAAGAACATCGGCTCTCGTCGCACTTGCTTCCCCCCGAACCAACAGGGGCTCAGACATTGCGGACAATGCACCACACCGCGCGCAATCCGTCCTTCCAGCCGATCTTCTTGCCCTCATCATGTGTGCGGGCGCTATAGCGTATGGGCACTTGGGCCCATCGGAGAGCCTTGACTTTCGCCAGCCGGGCTGTCACCTCCGGTTCGAAACCGAAGCGTTGCTCACGCAACCGGAGGCCCTTGGCCACGGCGGTGGGCATCAGCTTATAGCAGACCTCCATGTCGCCCAAGCCCAAGCCGGTGGTGCGGTTGCTGAGCCAGGTAAGGAACCGGTTCGCGCGGTAGCTGCGCATCGGGTAACCTGCATAAGGCAATCCTTGGGCGAAGCGGTTGCCGTACACGATATCCGCGTGCCCGAGCAGCACGGGTTGCAACACCTTGTTGATCTCCGCCGGATCGAGTTCAAGATCGGCATCCTGCACAATGAGCCAGTCGCCGGTCGCAGCGGCGATACCGCGATGTATCGCTGCACCCTTACCGCGGTTCATCTCTTGTTCGATCAACACGACCGCAGAGGCGGGGTTTGTAGCCACGAAAGCCAGGACCACGGCGGCCGTGCCATCGTGTGAGCGATCGTTCACCACGATGATCTCCTTGTCCCAACCTTCCGGTAACCGCAATTGCACCAAAGCGCTCAGGACCTCGCCGATGGTGCGCTCCTCGTTGTAGGCGGGAATGAGGATGGAAAGCGTGGGCATCGGCGAGGCGCGAAGATGCGCGCGACAAGCTTAAAGCTTGCCGTCGGCCTCGGCCCGCGCAATGAACCTGATGATACGGGCACGCAACTCGGTGTCCTGCACCGTGTGCAGTCGCGACACCACGAACTCCCTGTCTTCGGTGCGCTGCTCGTCGTAGCCCACGAAGCCGGGGACGTTCACCTGGATGGAGAGCCGCAGGAAATGCAACTCCACGCTGCTTGGATCGCTGGCCAGGGCGGCCTCCAGGATGTCGACACCATCGTTGAAGGTGCCCAACCGTGCGAAGGGGTTGATGCGGTGTGTACCCCGGGCAATGGTGAGCACACCGAGGTAGCCTTTCATCAAAGGGTCGGTCTCCGTGTCTTCAGTTTCCAATCGCGCGGCAATGCGATCGCACACATCCTCATCGTCGAACATCGCGCGGATATTGCCCCGCAGATCGGTGAGCAGGTCAAGTTCCGTCTGTGCGGACGCAAGGCACGGCATGGCCGAAAGGGCAATGAATACCGGTAAGGATCGCAATAGCGGCACGATGCAAAGGAAAGCCATTGGCCTCCCCCTGCCCTCGGAGCCTGTCCTGAGCGGAGACGAAGGAAAGGAGAGGGTCAGAGCGGGAGCAACAAGCATTCAGGGGCCAAACGTTGATCCGCAGCCCAGGTTCAGAACCGCAGGTAGAACGACGGCTTCACGATGAAGGGCAAGACGTTCTCGCCGCCGAGGTGATCCAAGCGCCAGATGAAGTCGACGCGTGCCAGCTTGAGGATGTTCTCGATACCGAAGCCGACCTCGCTGTATGGGCGGTCAAGGACCCGTTGATCTTCGTTGAGCAGGTATGGACCGCTGGCGTTCTCGTTCCGCAAGGTCCCATAGTACAGCTTCCCGATCACGAACTCGCGCAGCTTCAATCGGCGCAACAGCGGGATCTTGTTGAGGAAGAAACCCTCGAAGTGATGCTCCAACATCAGCGAGGCATATTCGTCGCTCGCGAACTCCAGGTAGTTCATCAGGTCGAAGGCGTGATCGTCGTTCAGCAGCAACGGGTTCCCGTTGGGGGTATTGAGCAACGGATAAGGCACGTGGCCTTGGATCATGCCGCCTTCGGCGATGATGTTCAAGTAGCCCCATTTGTTGGCGCGCAACTGGTGCTCGATCTTGAGGGTGTAGCGCTGGTGGTCGTAGCCGCCGTCCAGGAAGCCCATCATCCCGCTCATGAATTCGAACGTGACCATCGGATAATCGAGGAAGAAGAGCTTGCGGTCGGCGTCGTTGATGTCCGCCGGTAGTTCCTCCGTTCCCCAAGCCAGTCGAAGTGTGACCTTGATGCCTGCGCTCCGGACATCGCCCAAGGCAATGGTATCCCCATCCACGGGTCGGCTACGGAAGTCGTAACCCAGCGGCGACATGCGCGCGCTGTACACCCCTGCCCTACTGCTGAAACCGGTGAACCATTGCCGCTCGCACCAGCCTTCGCTTTCCTCCACCAGCATACGCCGTTCAGCGCCTGCGATGCGGATCGCTGAGGTGAGCACATGGTCCAGTGCGATCATGTATGCACTACGTCCCTGTTGCACCAGATCGTTGCGGTAGCGTGCACCGAGTGTCCAGCGTTTCCCTTGTTGCTGCCCCATATGGAAGCGCCCTTCGGCCCCTCCCTTCCAGCGTTCATCGCCGAAGCCATAGGCCACATGCCCGATCAGATCATACCGCTTGCTCAGGCGGTCGGTGGTGCGCAACCCGAGTTTGGCGCGGCTCCCTTCAACCGTGTTGTAGCTGTAAAAGCTCCACACATTGCCGATGTCCAACGTTCCGGCCGGCAACCATCCTTCGCCGATCAGCTTGCTGGCATCCACCAACCGTCTCCATTTCGGGTCGCTGTTCATCCGGTCGACCATTTCCTCCACATCCTTCTCTTCCTCGGTGAGCGGATCGCGGCGAGCGAGCCGCCACCATGTGCTATCGCGCTCCAGCGCCTTGGCATCCATCACCACGGGATCCACGCCCCGGTAGAAATCATCATCGCGCGGCCCGTCCATCACGATGTCCCGCACTTCCGTTGTCTTTCGCCCGAAGAAGCCGGTCATCTCCTTGCTGTTCTCCACCACGGTGAAGTCAGCCAGCACCTGGCTCTTCCGCAGGAACCACTGCCTATTGTCCAGCCATTGGTAGTTGTAGCGCAACCAATAGTTGCGCACGAAATTGATGTTGGCCTCGATGCTGAACGCAAGGTCCACCTGCACCACCGCATACGTACTATCGTGGATGTACATGGATCCACTGAAAGCAACATCGCTCCGGCCCTTTGGCTTGAAGTCGATGCGGTAGCAGGAGTAGCCATCGACCATGAACAGGCTGTCGTACAGCGTGTGGTCATAATTGCGGCGGTAGTGATCGTTGATCGGGCTGGGGAAAGCGTGATCGAGGATCAGCACGTAGTTCTCGTATATGTCCGGGTCGATGTACATGTCCTCGACGAACTCCGTGATGCGCGGTGCGCGGAAGAACTTCACGGTACGGCGTCCATGCACCACGTCCTTCGTGGCCAGCGGGTCTTTCCGGTAGAAGTGTTCTTCGCTGCTTTCGGTGAGCAGGATCGGTAGGTAGTTCACACCGTCGGCGGTGGTGTCGGCATAGTCCCAGATGTAGTCGAAGGGCCGCAGGAGCAAATTGCGCTTGGCTTTCTCGGTGAATTGGTTCAGGTCGAAGCGCACGCGGTGGTAAAGGCCGTACTCGTAGGCGTTCAGCCGCGTCGGTCGGTTGAGCGGTTTGTTGGCGATCACTTTTCGCAGGATGCGCCAGGCGGCTGGTTCGCGAATGCCCGTTACAGTGGCTTCCGTCAGTTCCGTGGCGGTGGAGAACAACTCGATGTCGATCTCCTCGGTGACGCCATCGGTGACCGCCAGCGTTTGCGGGTGGTAGCCGAACATGGTAACCACCAACGAGTCCACATCGCGGCCGGTCTCGAGCGTGAAGCGACCCGCACTGTCGGCATCGGCACCGATGGTTGTGCCTTGGAACACTGCTACTGCGAAGGCCAATGGCTCGCGCGTAATGGCATCCATGACGCTGCCGAGAACGCGGGTGCGCTGGGCGTTGGCCGCGACGCAGCAGACCAGCAGCAGCAATATGAAGGACGCTCGGCGGTAATGGGCCAACGGAGGAAGACGGATATTTCGGGCCAAGCTATCGAGCACCAGCGACCGCGCCATGAGCATCATCCGGGGCACCCGATCACCCTTCCGCGCGCACGCCGCGTTCGGCGCGGGTTTGCGTGCGTGGGCAAGGACATTGGCCAAACACGGCGGTGGTATCGGCCCGGCCTATTGGCCCCGCACTATCGCCATCACCTTCATGATCGCGCTCAACGCACCATTGCGGTGGTGGGAGCAGTTGCGTTTTGGTCGCCGCATACGAACGGCGGTTATCCAGGACCCGGTCTTCATCCTGGGGCATCCGCGCAGCGGCACAACGTACCTGCACTATGTGCTGAGCCGCGATCCGCAGTTCGCCTTCCCGGCGGTGTACGAGAGCTTGATGCCGTGGACATTCATGGGTATGGGCGGTTTTCTGCGCAAGGTGCTCGGCAAGGCATTGCCCGCAACACGGCCCATGGACAACGTGAAAATGACGGCCGACGCGCCGAAGGAAGAAGAGTTCGCGCTGGCGTGCATGGGTCCGGAGTCACTCGTCACCGGCTACTTCTTCCCACGCCAATTGGATCGCGTGTTCAATGCTTCAGTATTGCTGCAGGACGCAGCCGCGAAACGCCACTGGCAACGGCACCTGCACTACTTCATCCGCAAGCTCACGATGAAGTACGGACCGAAACAACTGTTGATGAAGAGCCCGGCCAATACGGCCCGGGTGAAGGAGATCCTGGAACTCTTTCCGAACGCTCGTTTCATCTGCATCCACCGCGATCCGCTCACGGTTTACGCCAGCACGGTTCAGCTTTACAACAAGATCCTGCCGGAACAAGCGCTCCAAAGCGTGAGGCCGGATGCTGTTCGTGAGTTCGTGCTATCGAGCTACCAGGGCATGCGCGACAAGTTCGCACGCGACAAACGGCTTATTCCTGCTGGCCACCTGGTTGAACTGCGCTACGAAGACTTCATTGGTCACGAGCTGGAACGACTCGAAGCGGCGTATCGCCAACTCGGGCTCGAAGGCTTCGCGCAAGCCAGGCCGCACATGGAGATGGAGATCAAGGCAACGGCCAGCTATGAAACGAACAAGTACGCGCTCAGCGAGGAGGAGATGGCAGCGGTGAAGAAGGCGTGGGATCTCGAGTGATCATGCGGATCAACCGCGTTTCACCTTTCCTGTTGCGGTCATGGGCAACTGATCCACGAACCGGATACGCTGCGGCAGCTTGTGGACCGTGAGGCTCTTGCGGCAGTGCGAGATCAATTCCTCGACATCGCCGTCGATGCCTTGGATCAACACCACATCGGCTTCCACAACTTCACCCAGCAGAGGGTGCTTGCCACCGACCACCTGACAGGCCACCACGGAGGGATGCGCACTGAGCACCGCTTCGACTTCCTCGGGAAAAACCTTGTTGCCGGCCACGTTGATCACGGACTTGCTGCGGCCCGCGATGGTGATGAGGCCGTCCCCTGAACGGGTTGCTAGATCACCAGTGAGGAACCATCCCTTGCGCAACACTTCGACGCGCAACGTGGGGGGCTGTAGATAACCATCGAACATACCCGGGCCTGCGATGGCCAATTGTCCGAGCCCGCCATCGGGTACTTCCTTCAGATCATCATCGAGGATGCCGACGGTGAAATCCGGCAGCGCATGGCCGATGGCTTCCGGGTGCTCGACCGCGCTGCGCAGGTTGATGATGGGCAAGCCGACCTCGATGATGCCGAACGCCTGGCAGACCGGTCGGCCGAATTTCCGTTGGAACTTTTGACACAGTTCGATGGGAAGGCCTGCACTGGTGGAAATGATGCGTTCCAACGGGCCGAGCGAGGTCGTTCCCGCGTCGGAAGCCAGCAAGCGGATGTGCATGGGCGAGGCATAGAGCATGCGCGCACCGGAGACTTCCGCCGCTTCGATGATGCTCGCCGCTGTGAGGTCATCGCTGAGAACGATCGTCGCACCGAAGTAC
>JBATMK010000283.1:0-6107 GCA_049289815.1 Flavobacteriales bacterium | reverse complement strand
TGCGCGCTGCATGCCGATCAGTCGCGGTAGGGTGGAGGTGCCACCACTGTCCGGGATCAACCCGATGTTGATGAAGCTCTGGATGAAGTTGGCGCTCTCGGCGGCCAGCGTCAGGTCGCAGGCGTAGGCGATGTTGGCTCCGGCACCAGCGGCCACACCGTTCACGGCAGCGATCACCGGCTTGGGCAGGTTGCGGATGCGCCGCACGATCGGGTTGTACTGGGTGGTGAGGATGTCCTCGATCTTGGTTCCGGGCGCGATGGCTTCTGCCAGATCCTGGCCTGCGCTGAAGGCGCGGCCTTCTCCGGTCAGCAGCACGGCGCGCACGCTTGCATCATCCTTCGCCTTGTCAAGCGCAGCGATCACTTCCAACGACATCTCCCGATCGAAGCTGTTGAGCTTGTCGGGCCGGTTGAGCGTGATGATTGCGACGCCTTCAGCGACCGTGTAGTGGATCTTGGAGTAGGGCATGAGGTAAGGATGAGAAGGTCAGAAAATGAGATGATCAGAATATCGGTTCATAGGTGGACGTTCCATTGTCTGATCGTCTCATTTTCTGATCTTCTGATCACCTACAAGCACTTGAACTGATCGAACGGCTCCAGACAGGCGTTGCACTTCCACAGCGCCTTGCAGGCCGTGCTGCCGAAGAGTGAGATCATGCCGGTGTCTGTGCTGCCACAGTGCGGGCATTCCACAACGGGCAGCGCACCTTTCAGTGCCCGGATGTCGGCCGTGTGTTCCGGTGGAGCAATACCGTAGGCCTTCAGTTTGGCCTTGCCGTCGGATGTGATCCAATCGGTTGACCAGGCAGGGGAGAGGACCTGTTGCACGCGCACATCGGCAATGCCGGCATCGTTCAGTTCCTTCTCGATGTCCTGCCGCATCACATCCATGGCCGGGCAGCCGGTGTATGTAGGAGTGATGGTTACCAGCACGCAGTTGTCCTTGACTTCCACAGCGCGCACAACACCCAATTCCAGTACGCTGATCACTGGGACCTCGGGGTCCTTCACGTTCTGCAAGAGTTCACGAACGCGTTCTTCAGTGATCACCGCGGCGACCATCACCATTGCGCGCCGGGGTAGGCGCGCTGCACGTACTGCAACTCGGCCAGCATAAAGCCAAGGTACTCGCTGTGCTTCCCTTGCCGACCGCCAGTGGACATGAAGCCATCGGCAGGACGCGTCAGTGTGGCCTCTTGCAGCACAGCATTCACCTTCGCGTCCCACTGGGTCTTGATGGCGGCCATGTCCGGTGCAACGCCGGCTTTCAGGAGGACCGCGTCCACTTCATCAGTTGCGAAAAGTTCGCCGGTGTATGTCCACAGCTCTTCGATCGCCTTCTGTGCACGCTCGTGACTTTCGTCGGTGCCATCACCCATGCGGATCAACCATTCGCTGCTGTGCCGCAGGTGGTAGGTCACTTCCTTCACCGCTTTGCCCGCGATGGCGGCCAATTGTGCATCCGTGCTTTTCGCCAAGGCTTCCTGCAGCGGCAGGTGGTAGGCATCGTAGAGGAAACAACGCGCGATGACATGCGCGTAGTCGCCGTTGGGCTGCTCGGCCAACTTCACGTTCACGAACTGGCGTTCGTTCCGGTGGTAGGCGAGGTGGTCTTCACCGCGGCCCTTGCCTTCCACTTCACCGGCGTACGTGAGGTAATTGCGCGATTGGCCGATCAGATCCAACGCGATGTTGGTGAGAGCGATATCCTCCTCCAGCTGCGGTCCGTGTCCGCACCATTCGCCGAGGCGTTGCGTCAGCAGCAATGTGTCATCACCGCGGCGTAAGCAGTATTGGAAGAGCGCTTCTTGCTGGGTCATTGGCCCACTAGATGTATTTCGCGCCCTCCGGCATCGTGTAGAAGGTCGGGTGCCGGTAGGTCTTGTCATCGGCGGGATCGAAGAAGGCGCCTTGGTCCTCCGGGCTGCTGGCGGAAATAGCCGATGCCGGGACCACCCATATGCTGTTGCCTTCCTGCCGACGCGTGTACACGTCGCGCGCATTCTCGATGGCCATCTGCGCATCGGCCGCGTGCAGGCTGCCCACGTGCTTGTGCTCCAGTCCGCGTTTGCTCTGGATGAAGATCTCCCAGAGGGGCCAGTCTTTCTCGTTCGGGTTGCTCATGGATCGCTGATCATGCGGCTTGCTTCTTCGCGCGCTTGGCAGCGTAGGCGCTGGCCGCTTCGCGCACCCACGCGCCATCCTCATGGGCCTTCACGCGGGCGGCCAGTCGTTCCTTGTTGCAGGGGCCGTTGCCTGCAACCACATTATTGAACTCGGTCCAGTCGATCTCGCCCCAGTCGTAGTGCTTGGTCTCTTCGTTCCACCTCAGCTTGTCATCCGGGATCCTCAAGCCCAGCACCTCGGCTTGCTGCACGGTGCGGTCGATGAAGATCTGGCGGAGTTCATCGTTGCTCTGGCGCTTGATCTTCCATTTGATGCTCTCGGTGTGGATGCTGTTGGCATCGCTCGGCCCGAACATCATCAGGCTCGGCCACCACCAGCGGTCCAATGCATCCTGCGCCATCTCCTTTTGTTCAGCCGTGCCTTTGGCAAGGATGCCCATGATCTCATAACCCTGGCGTTGGTGGAAGCTCTCTTCCTTGCAGATGCGCACCATCGCACGCGCATACGGGCCATAACTCGTGCGGCACAGCATCACTTGGTTCATGATCGCGGCGCCGTCCACCAGCCAGCCGATCGCGCCAATGTCCGCCCAGCTCTGGGTAGGGTAGTTGAAGATGCTGCTGTACTTCGCTTTGCCGGTGAGCAATTGGTTCACGAGTTCGTCACGGCCGATGCCGAGCGTTTCAGCGGCACAATACAGGTACAGACCATGGCCAGCTTCGTCCTGCACCTTGGCCAATAGGATCGCCTTCCGCTTCAGGCTCGGTGCGCGCGTGATCCAATTCCCTTCGGGCAGCATGCCCACGATCTCGCTGTGCGCGTGCTGGCTGATCTGCCGGATGAGGTTCTTGCGGTACTTCTCCGGCATCCAATCCTTGGGTTCGATCTTCTGCTCCGCGTCCACCTTGGTCTGGAACAGTTCTTCGAGCTTGGCGTTGTCCATGGCGGCTAAGATAGAAGGGTGCAACGGCTACTTTCGTCGCCCCGAATATGGTTCCGCGCATGGCCCGCTTCCACACCCTCCAAGTAGCGAACGTGACCAAGGAGACCAGCGATTCGATCGTAGTGGACTTCAAGGTGCCCGAAGCGTTGCGTGCCGACTTCGCCTTCACCCATGGCCAATACCTGACCCTGAAGTTGCATGTGAACGGTGAGGAACTCCGGCGCAGCTACAGCATTTGCAGCAGCCCATTGGACCGCGACCATATCAGCATCGCGGTGAAGAAGGTGGACCAAGGCCGCGCGAGCACCCAATTGGTGGAGAGCTTGAAGCCCGGCGCACCCATGGAAGTGATGACACCCATGGGGAACTTCTTCACCCATCTGGATGCTTCGCAGGAACGGCACTACGTGGCTTTCGCAGCGGGCAGTGGCATCACGCCCATCCTCAGCATCCTGGTTACGGCCTTGCGCACCGAACCCAAGAGCCGCTTTACGCTGTTCTACGGCAACACCGAGACCGACCGCATCATCTTCCGCGAGAAACTGAAGGAATTCAAGAGCCATTGGTCCGGCCGCCTCGACGTTCACCACATCCTGACGAAAGGTGTGGATGAGGATGCGCTCTTCAATGGCCGCATCACCACAACTAAGGCCAAGGAATTGTTGGGCCGCTTCATTACCGACGCATTGCACAAGGAATTCTTCATCTGCGGACCGGAACAGATGATGGTGAACGTGAGCGAGGCATTGGAGAGCATGGGCGTCGCGAAGAGCCACATCCATGTCGAACTGTTCAGCACACCGGTGACATCAGAACCGAAGAAGGAAGCGCCAGCGACTGCCAACGGAGGCTTTTCCGGAACCGCCACAGTGAAGGTGATCATGGACGGAAGAGAGCATATCCTTCAGATACCGGCCAATGGCGACGCCGTGCTGGATGCCGCTTTGGATGCCGGGCTCGACGTGCCCTTCGCCTGCAAGGGCGCGGTTTGTTGCACTTGCAAGGCCCGCGTGCTCGAAGGCCAGGTGGAGATGGATATGAACTATGCGCTCACGGATGGCGAGGTGGAAGATGGCTATGTCCTCACCTGCCAGACCCATCCGCGCAGCGCGAACGTCACCATCGACTACGACCAGCACTGAAAGACGAAGGCGCCCGCCTTTCGGCGAACGCCCGCGTTGATCCCTGGCCTGGTTGGTTGGTTTTGTAGGCGCAGGAGAAGATCTTCAGAAGGAAACCTGCGCGTAGCCGGCCAGCTTGCCCTTGATGTGGTCCATGTAATGCTCGTTGTGGTAGAATCCGCCTTGCTCGGCGCTGTAACTCACGACGGCAGAAGGGAAGTCCAGGAAGAACCCTTCCTCCTTGCCCGCGTACTTGTTCGCTGGATCAAGGTTCACCGTGCATTCGTAAGCCGGATACTCCACCAAACCCTCCGGCAGGGTGGTGTCTACCGTGATCATCTCGTTCTGGTAGCCCGGCTTCATGACGAGCAGGGTGTAGCTATGGTCGATGTCCAGTTCGGCCAGGAACGTACCGTCCTTGGCCACCGGCACATCGGGCAGTTGCTCGTTGTCTTTGTACAGGCGTACCGTTACCTCATCGGCCTTTTTGCTGTCTGCCAGCACGGCGCCGTGCACGGGCAGATACCAGCCTTCAGCCTGGTCCCTGCGGTCCACGATCTTGCCTTGGGCGAAGACACCGGTTGCGAGGGACAGAAGGGAAAAATGTGTGAGGACGCGGAGGAACATGGGGCTCTTCATGGGAGTCGTGGGTTGAGATCCCGCTGAAGAGTGCCTTGTGAACGGGAGCAGCGGCCTTGGGGTTACAACAAGCTGGGGATCGCCCAGGTCACGGCTCCACCGGAAGGCTTCAAGCCCGCTCCTCGAACGGGAGCGCGCTGTCCTTTGGGATCTCGGTAGGAATGCGGAAGTGGATGGTGCATCCCTGACCGGGTGCACTTTCGGCCCAAGCCTCGCCGCCGTGCTTCTTCACGATGCGTTGCACGATGCTGAGACCGACACCACTGCCTTCGAATTTATCGGTACGGTGCAGCCGCTTGAAAGCTCCGAACGGGTCCTCACCATCCACGGCATTGAAGCCGACGCCGTTGTCCGATACCCATAGATGGTGCGCTTCCAATTCGCGTTCGTGGCACACGCGTACGCAGGCGTCCTCCCGATCGCGCGAGAATTTCAGGGCATTGCCGATCAGGTTCACGAACAGCACTTTCAGCATGGCGGGGTCCACGGATGCAGTGGTGCCTTCGGCGATATCAACGCTGATCTTGTGGCGCTGATCGGCCGCTACGCTATTGTCGATCACCTCACGGACGATGGAGCGCAGTTCAACTGTTTCCCGCGCCACTTGCGTCTTGTTGGTGAGCGCGAAGCGCAATAGATCATCCACCAGATCGAGCATACGGTCCGTGCCCGATTCGATCCGCGGGGCGATGCCGTCGGAGCCGGTCTCTTGGTCCTTGAGCAGCGCGCTCATGGCCCTGATGTTCTTCAGGGGGCTGCGCAGGTCGTGCGCCACGGTATAGCTGAAAGAGGCCAGGTCATCGATCGCTTCGCGCAACTGGCGGGTGCGGATGGCCACGCGCTTGTCGAGGTCCTCATTGAGTTTGCGTAGGCGCAGCTCTTCCTGCTTGCGGTCTGTGATGTCCTTGAACACGGCTTGGTAGGTGGCGCGACCTTCCTCACCCTTGCCTACATAAGTGGCGGTGAGCAGGCAGTCCACCACCGTGCCGCGGGTGGTGCGCAGGCTCAGGTCCACGTTGGCGAAGTCGCTGCCTTGCCGGTGCTTGCGCAGCACACGCACCAGGTCGGTCTTGTTCTCGAGCAGATCAAGGAAGCTCGTTCCTGTCAGCGTTCCGGCTGCGAAACCCAGCAGTCGTTCGGTGGCCGGGTTGGCCTGCACGATCGCTGCTTTGTCATCCACGATCACAATGGGATCGCCGGCATTCTCGAACACCTGTTTGTAGCGCGCGTGCGTACGGTCGCGATCGCGCCGCGCAGTAGCCAATGAAGCCG
>JBATMK010000282.1:0-26389 GCA_049289815.1 Flavobacteriales bacterium | reverse complement strand
CCTCCGATACGCTCCGCACAGGCTCCTGTGCGACTATTGCGTCGGCAGTGCCACGGCCTTCTTCACTGAAGGCTTGTATCCGCTGCCGATGTGCTTATCCAGGAAAGTCTCCATGCCGCCATAAAAGTCGAACCGGTTCTCCTCGTTGTGGAAGCCATGTCCCTCGTTGTCCTTCACCATGTACTCCACTGCGATGCCACGCTTTTTCAACGCGGCCACCACTTGGTCGCTCTCGTCCTTGTTCACACGCGGGTCGTTGGCCCCTTGCGCGATAAAGAGCGGGCACTTCACGTTGTCCATATGGAAAACCGGGCTGCTCTGGCGCATGGCCAGGCTATCGGCCACGGGATCCCCCACCATCTCGTACATCATCTTCTTGAAGGGTTCCCAGTACGGGGGCACGGTCTTCATGAAGGTGAACAGGTTGCTGACGCCCACATAGTCCACGGCGCACGCATAGAGATCGGGCGTGTAGGTGATGCCGGCCAGCGTGGCGTAACCGCCATAACTGCCGCCGTAGATCGCAACCCGCTTCGGGTCGGCGACGCCATCCTTGACCAGCCAGTTCACGCCATCGGTGATGTCGTTCTGCATGGTGAGGCCCCACTGCTTGAAGCTCTTTTCCCAGAAGGCACGGCCGTAACCGGTGCTGCCGCGGAAATTCATCTGTAGCACGGCATAACCGCGATTGGCAAGGAACTGCGCTTCGCTGTTGAAGCCCCACTCATCGCGCGCCCATGGACCGCCATGCGGGTTCACCACCACGGGCAGGTTCTCGGCTTCGCGGCCCTTGGGCAGGGTCAGGTAGCCGTGGATCGTAAGGCCATCGCGGCTGGTGTAGCTGATGGGTCGCATCTCGGCCATCTCACGTTCCGGTAGCCAAGGGCAAGCGGTGGCCAGGTGTTCGAGTTTCCCGGTGGTCGAATCGTAGAAATAGTACTCACCGGGGACGCGGTCGTTACCTGCCCACACGAGCATCTTGGTTTCGCTGTCATCCTCACCATAGACCCAGAACTCATAACCCTTGAAGTTCTCTGCCATCTTGCCGTACATGTTCCCGGTTTCGGCATCCAGGAAATGGCGTTCCGCCTTGTCACCGGTCCAGGTGACCATGGTCAGCACCTGGCGTTTGCGGCTCCAGTCCACCCCACCCATGTCGTAGTCGCTGTTCTCGTGGATCACCCGCCGTTCTTTTTTGGCCGCGAGGTCCCACTCCACGATCGCGGTTTTGTCCCGGCCACCGAGGTTGTGGTTCACGATCAGGTTCTTGTTGTCGAAGGTGAACATCTGTGGCGACCAGCTGTCTTTGAAACTGGTGGTCATGTACTCGGTGAACGGCTCGCTCTCGTTGGGCCGGTAGTAGTACACTTGGTTCACACCGTCGGTCCTGGTGGTCATGCGGATCACGCCGGCATGGTCGGTGATCCAGCTCTCGTAGTTCTCCTGGTTGTCGTAGAGCGATTTCAACTCGCCGGTCACCACGTTCAACAAGTACGGATCGAAGATCTGCGGATTGCGTTGGTTCATCTGCACCATCACGCTTTGCTCCATGCCCTTGATGCTGTGCAGGTCGTCCAGCACGCCGGCGCGCACACCCTTTTGGGGTGTCAGTGCTTTCACATCCTTGCCGTCGATGCTTGCGCTGAACACGATCATGTTCTCATCGCCATTGATGTCCCGGCTGTACACCAGTCGGTCGCCTTTCCAGAAGTAGCCACCCACATCGCGGATAGTATCCGTGGTCACCTGGGTCGCCTTGCCTCCGCCCACCTTCTGCACGAAGATGTTCATGCGGTTGTGCCAGGGTGCCCGATAGCTGATGTACTGCCCATCCGGACTGATGCGGAAGCCGGCCTTCTCCGGGTTGCGGAAGAAGTCTTTCATCGGGATGGGCTTGGACGGGCTGGTGATGGTGAGCGTACTCTGCGCTTGCGCGGAAGCTGCGCCCAAGCAAAGTGCAAGGGCAAGGATGGGGGTGAACGATCGGGCCATCGGTGGCGTTGGTTTTTTGGTTGGGGTGCCAAAGGTGATCGCACCTGCGTGTATTGTGGCCTTGGTTACATGAACGGTTGAACGATGCGGCGGCCGGTGCTCATTTCCGGAAACGGTAGACCCATACCTTTTTGGTGGCTTCCACGGAATCGATACGGGCGTACCGCGTGGTCAGCAGCTGGTGCACCCGGGCGCCGTGCGTCGTGTTATGGGAACCAGCGTCGATGAGGATGACCAGCGTATCCTGCTCCTCTTCTTGCGCGGATGGGACACCAGGGTCGTACCCCGCAATGCCGGAAGCGGTCATCGTCTTCCAAACATCCATGGCGTAAGGATCACGGTAGAGTTCCATCTGGGTCGACGAAACGAATGTGAACACATACCAATAGGGAAGGACCGTGAGCCGTCCGCTCTCCGATGGATCCCACGCTTTCCACTGCTCAACCACCTTGCTCGGTTGCGCTCCATTCCCCTCCCGCGGAGTGAACGTCAGCAGCATGGCAGCGCAAGCCATGGCCAGACTTCCACGGACCAAGTTCCTGTTCACCGCCATCACCGACAACGATGCTGCCACGAGCAAAGCGAAGCCCGGTGCGGCCCAAATGAGATAACGGTCCAGGTACAAGGGCACCACGAAGGACACGACGAACAAGGCGATCAACGGAGCAAGCGCCCACACCAGCCCGATCCGGAGGGCCGTGCTCTTCAACCGCATACGCCAGAGCGCAATTGCGATCACGCAGATGAACGCCACGGTGATGACCGGAGCATTGCTCCAGCGCCAGAGCATGCTGTAAGGTTCGTCCCATGCAGGGGCTGTTAGCCAGGTACCCTTCGAAACGCTTGCGCCAACACGTTGAAGAAAGATGAAGCCATAGGGGAGGAACAGGACCATGCTCAGCGCGACCGACTTCAACCACGAACGCAGCGCCGGTCGCCAATCTTGAACAACCACCAGGCATAGCAACTGGATGCCGATGGCCGCCCAGCCCATGAAGTGCGTGTAGACGAGAAGTGTGTTCGCCAGAGTGAACCACAGGACAGCGCGTGGTGAACGTTGTGCGATCCGATGGGCCTGCCACATACCCATGATGGCGAGCAGTGTCAATAAGCTGTACGCGCGCACCTCATGGGCATAAACGTAGTGCTCGTTGCACAGGGTGAACAGCAAACACGCCGTTGCTGCTGCCCACAGGTCAAGGTGCCTTCGGGCCAGCAGGAAGAGCGGCCAGACTGCCAGCACACTGAACAATGCCGATGGCACACGGAGCCACGGTACCTCGAACGGTGTGCAGGCACTCCACCATTTCATGAGAAAGAAATACAGTGGGGGATTGTTCTCGTCGCGCAGCATACTGAACAGGTCACCCGCGTGTTGCTGCGCCCAGAACACGGTGAAGGGCTCGTCGCCCGACAACTCGTTCACGCCAAGCCAGCTGAATTTGAGAACAGCGTTCAGCGATACCAGCGTGATCAGTACGTACCTATCAATGCGCGTCAGCGGCATGCCGCTAAACTATCCAGGCTGCACCGGCACCAAACTCAGGTACATGATGTAGTGCACGCCGATCCCCTCCAGCGTGAAGGGTTCGCCCTTGATCGCGAAACCGAGTTTGGCGTAAAATCCCTCAGCACTCTCACGCGCTTGGCACCACAGTATGTCCGCTCGCTTGGACTTCAGTTCATCCATTCCGAACCGCAACAGTTGCCTGCCGACACCAGTACCGCGGAAGTCGGGATCGATGGCCATGCCACGCAAGCGCCATTGGATGTGCCCGACAAGGGTTTCCTGCTTTTCCCGGTAGAACGAACCGATGCCCACGAGCCGGCCGCCCTCGAAGGCCCCGAGGTGGAAACTATCGGGGTTCCGGTCGTTGGGGTAATCGCAATCCTCGATGGACTGGTGGGGCCGCAACACTTTGTGACGGAGCGGCCAGCATTCGTTGGCTTTGATGAAGGCAATGCGCATTGCCCGCAAAGTATCGGCGCCGGTGCCAGCTGCTGCCAGTCTTCGCTCAAGAGGTTGCAGGGGACGACGGAGGCGTCGGGGAGAGCGGTGCCGCCGGGGCGGGATCATCCTCTGTTTCTCCGAGCACGAACCTGCGGTAGTAGGACAGGAGCAGTGTGGTGAGCGGCAGTGCGAGCAACAGGCCGATCAATCCGAGCAGGCTGCCCCAGATGCTCAGGGCGAGCAGGATCACGACCGGACGCAAGCCGGTGTTCTTCCCTTGTATGCGCGGCGTGAGCACCAACCCTTCAAGCGCTTGAGCGGCCATGTACACCAGTGCCACCCAGATCATCAGTCCTCCCCAGCTGCTGTTATGCTCCATGCTGTGGATGCCAGCGCTGAAGGCAACGGGCAGAATGCTCAGCAGACCGAAATAGGGGATGAGCCCCAATGCACCGGCCAGGATGCCGAGCAAGGTGGCCAGGGGCAGGCCGATGATGTTGAACCCTGTTATGTACACCACCGTGAGGATCCCGGCGATCTTCAGCTGGCCCCGGAAGTAGGCGTTCATCACGCGCTGCAGGTCGTGCACGAGCGCGATCATCGGTGCGCGATAGTCCACTGGCAGCAGGGTCTTCCACTTGCCCTCCAACTGTGCTTCATCCACCAGCAGGAACACCATGTACAGTACAGTGGTGAACACCGCGACAAGTCCGAACAACCAACCGAACACATTGCCGACGCCGCTCCAGAAGCCAGGCAGCACCTTGCGCGCAGCCGCCAACAGATTGTCCGTGGTCAGGTATGTATGGTAGTCGATGCCGCCCATGCTCGCCACCGCTTCTTGCAGCCACGGACTGTCCTGCACATGTTGCTGCAATGCCGGCAGTTGGTCCCGCACCAGATCGGCGAAGTGCTTGGCTTCCCTGCCGATCATCGGGATCGTGAGGGCAAGGGCCCCGCCAACGATCAGGAGCAACGCGAGCATTGTGATCAGCACGGCGGCCACGCGGTTCTTCACCACCTTCTGCACGCGATCCACCAGCGGATCGATGATGTAGTCGAGGAGCAACGCGATCACGAAGGGGATGAGCACGGCGCTCAGGCTGTTCAGCACCCAAATGGCTCCCCACACGACCACGGCCACCACCACCAGATGAAGGAAACGCTCAAGGCTGATGCGACCGGAGGTGATCATGATGTTCGCGTTGTTCAGGTCCGGCGCATTATCGTTCCGTCGATGCACTTCCGGACTTTCACTTCCTACTTCAAGTACCGCAGGTCCTGTCCGTTCTTGATGCGCTTGAGCGAAGCCGCGATCAACAGGATCACCTTCTCCACATCCTTCCGGTGCACGCTCTCAACGGTCGTGTGCATGTAGCGCAATGGCAGGCTGATCAGGGCGCTGGGCACACCGGCAGCGCCATAGGCGAAGGCGTCGGTATCGGTGCCGGTAGCGCGGCTGACGGCGGCACGCTGGAATTTCAGCTTCTCGCCTTCCGCCGCAGCGATGATCAGCTTCAGCAGGTTGTTGTGCACGGCCGGACCGTAGCTCAATACCGGACCGCCGCCGCAGCTCACGTCGCCGTTGGCGATCTTGTTCATCATGGGCGTTTGCGTGTCGTGCGTCACGTCGGTAACGATGGCCACGTTCGGCTTGATCCGTTCCACGATCATTTCCGCGCCCCGCAGGCCCACTTCCTCCTGCACGGCGTTCACGATGTACAGGCCGAAGGGCAGTTTCACCTTTTGCTCATGCAGCAGTCGTGCGACCTCGGCGATCATGAAACCGCCCATACGGTTGTCGAGCGCGCGGCCGGTGAAGAACCGGTCGTTGAGCACCATGAACTCGTCTTCATAGGTGATCACGCAGCCCACATGTACGCCCAGTTTCTCCACCTCGTCCTTGCTGCTGCAGCCGCAGTCAAGGAAGATGTTCTCCAGGCTTGGTGCGGGATCGTTCTTGGCCGTGCGCACGTGGATCGCAGGCCAGCCGAACACGGCCTTCACGATGCCCTTTTCCGTGTGGATGTTCACCCGTTTGCTGGGGGCGATCAAATGATCGCTACCGCCGTTGCGGCGCAGGTAGATGAAGCCATCCTTGGTGATGTAGTGCACGAACCAGCTGATCTCATCGGCGTGCGCCTCGATCACCACCTTGTACTTGGCATCGGGGTTCACCACACCGACGGCGGTGCCGTAATTGTCCACGAAGTGGCCATGGATGTATGGCTTGATGTACTCCAGCCAGATCTTCTGCCCAGCGCTCTCGAACCCGGTGGGACTGGCGTTGTTCAGGTAGCGTTCCATGAAAGCCATGGAGGCGGGGGTGAGGATGGACTTGTCCCTGGCAGTGGACTTCTTCGTGCTCTTCTTGGCCATTGGATGCGTTGGGATGTGTTGGTGCGCGTACGTCCTTCTTGTGGAAGTCGGGGCCGAAACTACCGGCAGCCGTCCATTGTAGAGGAAGCAGGCCAGGGCCGATGTCAACGGACATGTGTTGCTCTTCCGCCGCCGGAACCCCGATCGCCATCCTCCCGTATGAACGGCCGCCCGAAAACCATCACGGCCCCAGGGCAATATTCATGAAACAAGCGATCCTGTTGGCAGGTCTGTTGGTTGCGGTCATCGGCGCCACGGCGCAGAGCGTGCCCTTCGACAAGGAGCATATCCCCAACAGCGATCAGCGCAACGCAGCCCTTGACGCGATCAAACAAGGCGACAAGCTCTTCGGCACGTTCGTGTCCTACCCCCAGGCATTGGCGCAGTATGAGAAAGCGTACGCCGTGAACCCCGACAATGCCGACCTGAACCTGAAGATCGGCCTGTGCCACTTGAACGGCCGGCAGCGTTACATGTGCATGCCCAACTTCGAGAAGGCGGTCCAGCTCGAGCCGGGCACCCCGCGTGTGCACTACCTCATGGGCTATGCCTACCAGCTCAACGGCGAATGGGACAAGGCCGTGGCGGAATACCAGTTGCACAAGGAGAACAGCGACGGGTTCGCCGATCCCGATCCGATGTACAACACAACCGAGCGTAACATGGTGGAATGCCGCAACGGCAGAACATTGAGCGCCTCGCCGGTGAATGCTCAAGTGGAGAACCTGGGCGCGGCCATCAACAGCCCGAACGCGGACTACGGTGTGCTGACCCCCGCGGATGGCAGCATGCTCATGTTCACCAGTCGCCGGGAAGGCACCACCGGTGGGAAGCTCAACAAGTTCACCGGTGAATGGTTCGAGGACATTTACACGAGCAGGTTGGACAAGACCAGCGGCGCATGGAGCGCCCCGGCGAACCTGCCGGCACCGGTGAACACCGTCGAGAACGATGCGAGTGTCGGCCTCTTCAACGACGGCCGCACCTTGCTCATTTACCGGGATGTGAACGGGAACGGTGACATATGGGAGACCACGCGCACGGGCGATAGCTGGAGCCAACCTGTTCCACTGGGGCCCAACATCAACACCAAGTACCATGAGAGCAGCGCTTGGTTCAGCTACGATCGGCAATGGCTCTTCTTCGTGAGCGATCGCCCGGAAACCGGGCTGGGCGGGCAGGATATCTACAGGAGCCAATGGGATGAAAGCACCGCAACCTGGGGCCAAGCGGAGAACCTGGGCCCGGACGTGAACACGATCTTCGATGAGGATGGCGTGTTCGTACATCCCGATGGCAAGACGATCCATTTCAGCAGCAGGGGCCACAACAGCATGGGGGGCTATGACATCTTCACCAGCACATACACCAACGGGTTCTGGAGCAAGGCACGCAACCTGGGTTGGCCGATCAATGGCCCCGATGATGATCTGTACTTCGTCCTCACCGCCGACGGACAAGTGGGTTACTTCAGCAGCGTGCGCAGCAGCGGCCTGGGTGAGGATGACATCTACCGCGTGCGTTTCATGCCCGATCCTGTGGTGGATACGCAAGCGGACATGGCCGATACGGATGGCGGCATGCCCATGAAGGATGGCAGTGAGAAGAGCACCGTGTTGATCAAGGGCCATGTGGTCACCCTGAAGTTGCTGAACGGCATGGAAGCGGATATCGAGATCGTGGATGTATCCGATGCTTCCGTCATCGCGCGGTTCAAGAGCGATGGAAAGACCGGGGAATTCATGGCCGCAGTGCCTGCCGGACGCCGTTACGCTGTGCACATGAGCGCGCCCGGATTCCTCTTCCACAGCGAGCACATCGATGCACCCACGGACGGCAGCAGCGTGGAGTTGACCATGGACGTGAGCCTGCAACCCATCGAGACGGGAAGGCTGGAGGTGATGCGCAACCTGTTCTTCGCGAAGGACAAGGCCGATCTGGACCAGGCCTCGCTCGGTGAACTGGGCCAGCTCATCGAGATGCTTCGCCAGAACCCGGAGGTGCGGCTGGAGATCGGCGGACATACCGACAGTGATGGATCGGAAGCCCACAACACCGAGTTGAGCGAGCGCCGCGCACAGGCCGTGGTGGATCACTTGATCACCAATGGCATCATCCGGCAACGCCTGGTGGCGAAGGGCTACGGACCCACGCAGCCGCTGGCCGCGAACGACAGCAGCGGGAACAAGGCGAAGAACCGCCGCACCGAGATCCGGGTTTTGGCCCGATAGCTTGGTTGAGGCGCACATTTGTGGCATCCGCGTGTGAATGCGGATGATCGCATGAGCGACCTCGAAGTACACCGGACCGCAGACGGCTCACGCACCCTCTTCAACCCAGCGTTGAGCGAGAGCTATCACAGCATGTACGGTGCGGTCACTGAATCGGAGCATGTCTTCATCCGCATGGGGCTCCAAGTGATGAACAAGCCCCACATCGATCTGTTGGAGATCGGCTTGGGCACCGGGCTCAACCTCCTGCTCACATGGATCGAAGCGGAACGTAAGGGCATCATGGTGCGCTACACCGCCATTGAACCGGACCCTGTCCCGGCTACGACCCTCCTCGAACTCGACCATTGCGCCGTGCTCGGGGAGGAACACCGGCGCGATGCGTTCCTCGCCATGATGGCTTCAACGCCCGACCAAGTGGCACGGCCGCAGACCGGGTTCGACTTCAGGCTTGCCACCCATCAGTCCGCGCTGGCCACTTCTTCCTACGACCTGATCTACTTCGATGCCTTCGCACCCAACGTGCAACCGGAACTCTGGACAGTGGATCGGTTCCAGCACATGCACGACCTGCTGCGACCAAATGGTATTCTCGTCACCTACAGTGCCAAGGGGGCGGTGCGCCGGGCCATGCAGCAGGTGGGCTTCCGGGTTGAACGACTGCCGGGGCCTCCGGGAAAGTTGGAAATGTTGCGGGCGATCAAACCCTCCTGATCATGTCCCGCTTCACCATCCGCGTTTACGGCCTGCTCGTCCACAACGGGCATGTGCTTGTTGCCGACGAGATCATCAAGGGCCGGCGGATCACCAAATTCCCTGGTGGGGGATTGGAATATGGTGAAGGAACCAAGGATTGCCTGGTGCGGGAGATCGATGAGGAGATGGGTGTGAAGGCGTTCGATATGCAGCACTTCTATACCACCGACTTCTTCCAGCGCAGCACGTTCCATTCCGAGGAGATGCAGGTGATGAGCATCTACTACACCTTCCGGGTGCATTCACCGGACACGCTTCCGGTGGCGGCCGCTCCGTTCGCGTTCGGCGAGGAGAAAGAAGGGGCCGAAGTGTTCCGTTGGCTTCCGTTACCCGGTGCGGAGGCCGATGTGCATCTGCCCATCGACAAGGTTGTACTGAGGATGTTAGCCGTGGCCTGAAGGCTATTGAGCGCTCAGCAAGCGGTCAACATAGCGAGCATCGATATGGCCATGGCCACGGATGTCCACCAGAGCAAGGTGTTCATGGTGTGGCGGCGCTGGGTCTTCAGGTAGGGGTGCATCATAACGGCGTGTTCAACGTATCGGGCGGCGTTGAGATACGATCCAGCGCTGAGGTCACATTCCCCTTGCGACAGGTCACCGGCTCACAGGGGTCAGGCCCCGAGCCGCTTCACCACTTGGTTCTTCACCCGTTCGTACAGGTCCTCCGGGTTGGCCGTACGCCAGTCCATGGCATCCAGTTTTCCGCCACTGATGAAGTAGCGGTCGAGGTCGGCGGCGCGCATATCGGCGAGCACGTGCTCGCGGAAATTGAGCAAGGCGATCCAGCCCCCGGCGTCTTCACATTCCTCCCACCATTCCTGGTAATAGGTGTCGTCGCTGCTGTGGAAGTTGAGCACGTTCTCACCGATGAGGATGAAGCTGTGCAGCCCATGGGCCATGAGCTGCTCCACGATGTCGCGCTTCAAGAGCATGATGTCGTTGTGGAGCAGATCGTTCCATTCGCCGATCATCTCGATGATGCAATAGCCATCATCATAGTCGGCGAAGAGGATCTTGATGTAAAGGGTTTCGCTGCCGATCCCGTCCCATTGCGGGTGCAGCACATGGTCGTACACCGCGTTCTGGAATTCGAACTCACTGTACTCCCGGCCGTGGAACGGAGAGCGCTCGTCCTCCTCCGCCATGTAGCGGTGGCGCCAATTCCAGTAGGGTTCGATCGTGTGCATGGTTCCAAGAAACTGCAGCTTCATGCTCCAGGCCACAGGCTTACGGCCCGAAGCCTGTGGCCCGTGGCCTATGGCCTGCTACCTCATCCACTGCTTTCCGTACGCTTCCGTGTTTGCGGAGCAGTTCGTTCGCCTCGTCGTAGCCCACACCCAGTCCTTCCATCACCATGCGCGTGCCGCGGTCGATGAGTTTGTTGTTGCTGAGTTGCATGTCCACCATGCGGTTGCCTTTCACCCGGCCGAGTTTGATCATCACCGCGGTGCTGATCATGTTGAGCACCAGTTTCTGCGCCGTTCCGCTTTTCATGCGCGTGCTGCCGGTAACGAATTCCGGTCCGACCACAACGACGATCGGATGCTGGGCCACTTCGGCCACCGGGCTGCCAGGGTTACAGGTGATGCAACCTGTAAGAAGGCCTTCGGCGTTGCACTTCTGAAGCGCACCCACCACATAGGGTGTGCTGCCGCTGGCTGCGATACCGATCACGCTATCGTCCTGCCCGATCGCATGTTCCAGCAGATCTTTCCAACCCTGTGTTTCATCGTCCTCGGCGAATTCCACGGCTTTGCGGATGGCGCCGTCGCCGCCGGCGATCAAGCCGATCACCATGCCGTGCGGCACCCCGAAGGTCGGAGGGCATTCGCTGGCGTCAACGACGCCCAAACGACCGCTCGTGCCGGCGCCCATGTAGAACAAGCGCCCACCGCGTTGGATGCGCGGAACGATGGCGTCGACCAAAACCTCAATGGAAGTGATCGCGGTTGTTACTGCAGCGGCCACGCCGCCGTCCTCCGCGTTGATGCCGCGCAGCAGTTCGCCCGTGCTCATGCGCTCCAGGTCGTTGTATTTGCTCGGCTGTTCGGTGATGCGTTGCATGGCGGGTCGGTAGGACAAAGAAAAGGGCCCCGACAAGTCGGAGCCCTTTTCAATTCCGGAACACCCTCCCCATGGGGGAAGGTTGGTGAGGCTATTGCAACACCACCTTGCGCGTGGCGGTTCCTTCGGCGAACTGCAGCGTGATGGAGTAGCTGCCGCTGGCTAGCTCGCCGCGCTGGATGATGATGTTATTGGAGTTCACCGAGGCGTTATGCACCACGCGTCCGTCGATGGCCCGCACGGTGTACCCGAGCACTTTGCCTGCAGGACTACTGATGCGGAGATGGTCCGTAGCCGGGTTCGGGGAGATGACCAAAGCGGCTGCTGCTGCAGGTTCGTTGATACCGATCGGCTGTCCGATGCAAACGCAGTTGGCCGACCACGTATCGTTCACGGTGTTCGCGTTGCCGTCATCGCAGGTCGCTCCGGGCACATCAGGTCCATCGATCACACCCAGGCAGTCCGGCACGCCCTGTAGGCAGGGGCCGAGCTGGAGGGCACAAACGATCCGCGGGCTGGCGTAACCGATACAGGTATCCAGATAGGTGCGGCCTTTGGTGCTGCTCATATCCGGGTTGCTCTGCAAGCTGGCCATGTGCGCGGTGATCGGCGGGGGACCGGCGCTCACGATGGTCTGGGCCAACGGGCTGAACTCATCCCACCACTGCCATGGGCTGGCTTCGTTCGCTTTCCAAGGGCGCAGCGGACGCACGAAGGGGAACAGGCCCTCGGCATCGGCGATCGTTACGGTAGTGGGTGTTCCACCATCGCCGAAGCGATCCCAGGTGGTGCCGTACAGGGCGCGCGCCGCTGCAGTAATGGGGTCGTTGGCCAGGTTCTCGAATGCGGCATTGTTGCCGTAGCTGTTCGCCAGCGGAATGAACATGTTGGGGCCGGGCACGTCCACGACCTCCTCGTTCGTGGTGGGCACGATCACCGTTCCATATTCGAACGGAGCAAAATCGTCGCGTACGGTATGCATGCTGACCATCGGAACATCACCGTCTTCAAGCCAGGTCGTATCGGCCAAAGCGCCACCCATGTTCACGCACATCTGCACTTCGCTGGTGAAACCGTTCGGACGGTACAAAGCAAGACCACCATTGAACCCTTCGAGGTTGCCGACCTGCGTGGTATCGATGTAGCTGATGGTGGGATCGAACGGGTCCGGGCGGAATTTCGGGACGAAGAGCTCCGCAGGATGGTTCATGGTAACGTAGGCCAGTGCGATGTACCCACCGGTGCCTTCACCCCACACGGTCATTTTGGTAACGTCCATCCGGTAGGCATTCGCGCCAGCCGCTTCCGCCTTCAGGGAGCGTGTGCATTGTTTGACATCGTGTATAGCACGGTACACCGCGTTCAACAAGCCGCCACGGCGCTCCTGCTCGGTGGCGCCAAGCGGGTTCCAACCACCACGGTAGGCCACGCTCACGGCCACGTAGCCGCGCTTCGCAAGGCGCTGGCAGGCAACCACTGCACAGCTATCGGTCTTCAATCCATTGGGGCTGCCATTGATCGGAGGGGGCAGCAGATTGCCCGTGTGCAGGTAAAGGATCACCGGCCGGTTGGTAACCAGATCAATGGCCTGGTCGGGCTGGTAGATGTCCATTTTCAAGTCCTTCACCTTCACCACGGTGCTGGCATCGAAGGGATCGTAGAACGGTGCAGGGATGGGTTGCTGCATGCTCACCGCGGTCTGCAATTGGACCACTTCCGGACCATACAGCCCGGGGTTGCTGAAGTCGCTGTACAGGAAGTCGATGTTCGTTCCGTAGGTCACATCCGAGGTGGTGGTGATCTCGGCATCGGTGAACACCTCATCGATGTAGCGCGTTTGGGCGCTGGCCATCGCTGTGGTGGCACCGGCAAGGGCCATCAAGGCAAAGCGTAGGTTTTGTTTCATGGGTTCTGCTTGGTTGTTGGTTGTTCGTTGATGGGCAGGGGTGGTTGTTGTTGGGACGTTCTCGGATGGTCGGTGGTGGCGTAGCTTCAATGAGCGGGTCCGGTCGACAACCACTGGGCAAGTTGATGACCAGCCGAAATGTAACCAGCTTCAGCGGTTGTTGAACTCGTAGATCAACTGCACATAACCCAATCGGCCCACGCGGGGTCCCCCGAACACCATGAGCACTTCGTTGTCCCATGCCCTGTCGAGCCGTTCTTCGTCGGGCACATCCGGGTCGAACAAGGGCACGAGGCCGAGCAGGTTGCTGGCGCCGATCTTCAGCATGGTGTGTGCTTCCGGGAAGCTGAAATTGATCTGCACGTCCAGGTTGTCGTACGTAGGCAATGGACCTGTGAACTGTGGTGAACCCTCGAAGGTGTACCCTTCGATGAACTTGTAATTGAGGCCCCAGCCGAAGGTGCGCTTGTCAGTGCCGGGGATCAAGAGATCGTGCCCGGTGATCCCGATGTTGAACTTGCTCTCCGGGGTGTTGAAGGCCGGTATGATCGGATCGCCTTCGCCGCTGGCCAACCGGTTCCAGCTGTAGTTGAACGTCCAGACATGCCGATCGCGGTAATAGTTCAGGCCGATGTTCACGCCGTAGGTGGTCACTTGTTCCTGCGCGTTGGCGGCAACGCGGTATACCTGTAGACCGCCCTCCGGGAACCCGGCAGCGTTGAAGTCGCCCTTGATGCCGATCACATATCCGATGAAGTCATTGTACCAGGAATGGTAGGCGCCGACATCCACGTAGATCCTGCGTCCCAGTGTTCCCCGATAGCCGCCTTCCAATGTGAGCACCTTCTCCGGCCGGATAGCATCCACGTGGAAGTAGTCGAGCTTGCTCAAACCCTCAAGCAGCGTAGGTGAGCTGCGGTACGCGTTGAAGCTGGCAATGGTGAACAGGCTGTCGGCGCCTTCCTCGAACTGCCCGTCCACATTACCGAGCAGGGTGGCACGCCCCACATTGTAATACAGGTACTGGTCGGCGAGCGTGGGGTTGCGCACCGCGCGCGAGGCACTGACCCGGAAGACATGATCACGCGTGGGCGTGTACACGATCGATGCCGCAGGGCTGAACAAGGCATCGAAATTCTCGTTCTTGTCCATCCGCACGGTGATCATGCTCCTGAGCTTCTCTTCGGGCAGTTTCAACTCGATGCCTGTGTAGATGCCGAACTCACTGTTGCTGATCACCACGTTGCCCGTGTCCTTGAAGATGGTGCCCGCGCTGTTGGGCATGTACCAGCGTTGGTTGCCGCCAACAACGATCTCCATGTGGCGTGGCTTGAAGCGGTACTCACCCATGACGTGCGCCAGTTTGCTCTTGTCGAAGAACAGCGAGCCGCCCTCTGTGAAACGTTTGTTGGTGATGCTGGCGAAGGCGCTGTCGTACCGGTCAGTGCCGGGTTCGAAGAAGGGCACCACGAAACCGGCATTGATCAGGTTGATGGAGTCGAGCACCGCTTGATGATATGCCGAGAACAGATCGGGATGCGCCGTGACATAGCCCGCCACATACTCGTCATATGCCGCCAATGACGTGATGCCGGCACCAGGTGCTTCGCCGAAGTCGATGAAATCAGGGCTGTTGTTCAGGATGCTCTCCACGATCCAATTCTCGTAGAGTTCCTTGTAGCGCAGGTTCCACACACCGGTCTCTTCGCCGGTGGCCTCTTGCAGGCGCACGCCCGTTGTGAAGATATCGTAAGTCTCGCCCGCATCCTCGCTGGTGAGGTAGCCGCGCAGGAACCAATTGCCCTCATTGCGCAGTTCGAGGCGTTGTTGCCAGAACTGCACGTTCTTCAGGCGGTAGCGGTTGTCACCTTGGTACACCGTGCTGCCCGTACTGTAGTTACTGGCCATCACCAGTTCCAAGCTGTCGGTGAACTTGTGGTGCACCGCCGCAGCGATCTTCAGGTTGCGTGTATCGTAGTCGACCAGGTCTTCTTCCCGGTAACCGCGGCGCAGGAAAAGCCCGAGGCCCGGTTCCTCCGTTCGGCTGGATGCATCGCGTGAGTAGTCGTTGTTCGCCGTGGTGTTCTCGTCGCCGTAGATGTTCACGGCATCGTATCGGCCCGGATTGTCCACCCCGGTGGGGCTGTTGCTGGTGGGCTCCAGGCTGGTGGCCTCCCAGTCGTTCGCCTTCATGCCGCAGAGGTTCACCTTGAAGGCCCAGTTGGGTCGCCCGTTCTGGTTCTTGAAGACTTCGGCGAAACGTATCGCCAGATCCTTCAAGCCGCGCTCACCGACCTTGTACGTCACCGCATGGCCCGGGAAAAGCCATGGGCTCTTGGTGGACATATTGATCACCCCGTTGAAAGCGCCAGGACCGTAGAACGCGCTGCTCGCGCCGGCGATCACATCCACCTTCATCACATCCAGTTCACTGCATCCGAGGAAATTACCCAAGCTGAAGTTGAGCCCGGGGCTTTGATTGTCCACGCCATCGATCAGCTGCAGCGAACGCACTGGGCTGGTGCTGTTGAAGCCCCGCGTGTTGATCACCTTGAACCCGAAGCTGGCCGCTGTCATGTCCACACCTTTCAGGTTGCCGAGACTTTCGTAGAAATCGCCACTGGGTGCTTCGCGGATCGCGATCAGGTCCATGCTCTCCACGGTGAGCGCGGCCTGCTTCGTTTTGTCGGTAAGACGTTTGCCACGCACCCGCGCTTCCTTCAGTACCACCTGCTCCGTGCTGAGGTTGAACTTCAGATCCTGGTCGAGGCTCTGGACAACGATCTCCTGCCGTGCATAGCCGATCATGGCCACCACCAACGTATAGGGCGGAAGTCCATCCACCCTCAACGCGAAGCTGCCGTCCTCCTCGGTGAGCACACTGGCCGAGCCGCCCTTCAACCCGATGCTTGCGCTGTACAACCCCTGCCCGGTGTTGCTGTCCGTCACCTTCCCCTTCAGCGTGTACTGCGCCTGTGCCGAGCCGGCCAGAGCGAGGGCGAGCAGGACGCATAGCCAGCAGCACAGATGCGTGCGCACAGCCGGTCTTCGGGAAAGGGGCTGGGGGGATCCCATCGTATCGCGACCAATATAGACGGGGAGCGGGATGAGGGATGCGCCTCAGTGCGACCTTCGTCGCCATGGCCATCTCCATTTCCTTCTTCGGTGCCGCTGGCACGGTTACGGGCAGCAAACATCTGATCGAAGTGGATGGCAGGTGCATCCTGCTGGACTGCGGCATGAGTCAGGGCGAAGGCCCCGAGAGCGACAAGCGTAACCGGAGCTTCGGCTTCGATCCGGGGGACATTGATGTGCTGGTGCTCAGTCATGCACACATCGATCACAGCGGCCTGTTGCCACGACTTGTCTCCGAAGGATTCCGGGGCACCGTCTGGTGTACACCCGCTACGCGCGATCTGAGTGCGATCATGCTGGCCGATAGTGCGCACATCCAGGAAAGCGATCACGAGTTCGATACGAAACGTGCCCGGAAACAAGGGCGACGACCCGAATGGCCCGAGCCGCTTTACACGGAGGAGGATGTGCAACCGGCGATGGCGCTGTTCCAAACCCTGCCCTACAACAAGAAGCATGTGATCGCGAAAGGTGTTGAACTCACCTTTACCGATGCGGGACATATCCTGGGCAGTGCCGCTGTCCACCTGGCCATTGACCAGCCCGATGGGGTCAAGCACATCAGCTTCACCGGCGACGTGGGCCGTTACGTGGATCGCTTGCTGCCCGATCCGGCGCCCTTCCCGCAATGCGATGTGTTGATCTGTGAAAGCACCTACGGCGATCGGGATCATGCGCCGATCGAGGTGGCACACGATGAGCTCCTGCAGCATGTGCATCGCGTTTGCGTGGAGCAGCAGGGGAAGTTGTTGATCCCGGCCTTCAGCATCGGCAAGACGCAGGAGATCCTGTACACGCTCAACGAGTTGAGCAACGCCGGTAAGCTGCCGCGCATACCGGTGTTCGTGGACAGCCCGCTCTCGTTCAACGCCACCAACATCTATCGCGAGCACAGCAAGCTCTTGCAGGAAGACGTGCGTGCGCAGTTGGAGCGCGACCCTGACCTCTTCGGTTTTCCGGGTGTCCAATGGGTGCACAAGGCCGAGCAGAGCAAGGCGCTCAACACGCGAACGGAACCGTGCATCATCATCGCCGCAAGTGGCATGATGGAGGCCGGGCGTATCCGCCATCACCTGCGTTACAACCTGCACGACGAGAAGAACGCCGTGCTGGTTGTCGGCTTCTGCGCGCCGGGTTCACTTGGGGCAAAGCTCGTGGAAGGTGCGAGCGAGGTGCGCATCTTCGGCGATACCATACCGGTGCGCGCTGCCATCCTGCGCATGGACTTCTACAGCGCCCATGCCGGGCAGACTGAACTGATGCGATACATCAGCTGCCAGGATCCATCCAAGGTGCAGCGGACCTTCCTGGTGCACGGGATCGAGCGGGGCCTTACCGCGCTCAAGGCGAAGTGTGAGGCCGCGGGCTTCAAGAACGTGGTGGTGCCGAAGAGGGGGGATCGGTTCGAGCTTTAGGCACCGAACCCCAAGGCCCGTCTCAACTCTTTCGGCAGTTGTGGAAGTCTACGCCGATCGATCAAGAAGCTGCTGAGGTCGGCGATCTCGCTGAAGATGTAGTGGCTGTCGAGCGCGCCTTTCAGGTAGGCCTTGCCCGTGCTACCGCCGGTACCCACGCGCAGCCCGATCATGCGGTGCACCATGTTCATGTGGCGGCTGCGCCAGAGTGCAAGGCCTTCGTCGATATCGAGCAAAGCGCTCAGCAGACGGAAGGCCTGTTGGAAGATCGGTTCGTCGCGGTAGAGCATGATGAACACCGCAGCGCGGCTGGCGGCAGGCGAGAGGCGGCGCTCCGGAGTGCCGGTGACGAAAAGCTTGTCCCATAATTGCACGTTGCCCTCTTCGCCTTGCACCAAGGTGCTGGTGTAAACCTCCTTCAAGCGATCGAAGAACGGTGCCTCGCCCACCGGCCAGAAACGCGCTTCGAAAAAGGGCATGCGCTCCAGCCATGCGCTCACCAGTTCGAAAAGTGTGGGCGCGGTCTCCAGGCTTTCGATCATGGCCTTGTGCTCGGGTTTCAACTGGCTCGTGTAGTACTGCTTGCCGAAGCGTGCGTCCATCTTCAGGCCGAGTTTCGCTTCCAGCACCTTGAACTGCATGCTCTGGAAACCGCTGGCCGGGCGCAGCAGATCGCGGAAGTCGAGGAAATCCAGCGGCGTCATCGTCTCCAGCACATCGATCTGCTTCACCAGCACTTCCAGGATGCGCTGCACGCGGCCCAACCGATGCACGGCGATGTTCAGTTCACCATTGTTGTCGTCCACATGGCCGTCCTGGAAGATGTGGATGACGCTGCCCACCTCGTGCAGGACCTGCTTGAACCAAAGCTCGTAGGCCTGGTGGATGATGATGAACAGCATCTCGTCGTGCGCTTGCACGCCGTGCTTGTCGCTTTCGGGTGCCTGCGCCCCGAGGATCTTGTCCAGCTGCAGGTAATCGGGGTAGTAAACGGAACTCATAGTACGGTCGGTGATGGATCAAGCGGCGCACAAAGTAGAGGCGCGCCGCCCAAGGTGGTTCAACAGGAGGTCCCGAACGACCAAGGCCCGGCGGAATGCCGGGCCTTGGTCGACAAGGGTACTGCGCTCACTGCGCGATGTTCACATGACCGATCAGTTGATCGTTCCCGCATTGTGTCCGCACGAGGTAGGCGCCTGGTGCAAGTCGACCGCGCAGATCGAGCGCTTGATCGGCGGAACCATCGACCAAAAGGAACTGCTCCGTGTGGACCATGCGGCCAGTGGCATCGAAGAGTTGCACATCCGCTGTTGCCGATCCTTCTTGACCCATGATCCGCACATACAGCGCTTCACCGTTGGCAGGGTTGGGGTACACGAGCAACGCAGCGCCGTCATCATCCACGATGGTCGATGCTTCCACATCGCGCAACGAAGTGCTGGAGCGGCGCAGTTCGCACGTCTTCCCGAATGCCGTGAAGACACCGCCGACCTTGGCCCGCACACGCACGTTCAGGTCGAAATCGGTGGGGATCGGGTTGCTGGGCAAGCTGTTCAACCGCATCGAATTGGTGGTCTTGAGGACGCGTCGTGAATAGGAATCGTGTGGGTCGAAGAACCAGAACTGGTAGTTGGTGGCCCCGCTCACCGTCTTGCAGGAGATGCGCGCGTCGCTGGAAAGCGTGGATGCTGTGCAGTTGGCATCCTTCAAGTGCGTAGGACCGAGCGGAACGCAGAAGCCCTCCGGCAGGTAGCTCTCGCTGGCAAACCGGCCATTGGCAATGATGATGTCCTTGCCGTACATGGAAAGCGTGTAGCCACCACCGATGATGCCATCACCGAAACCATCGTACACGTGCAGCTTATAGCAACCATCCGCCACAGGACAGAGACGTGTGGTGGTAGCGTTGTTGCCGTACCCGTTGCCTGAACAGACCGGCGTACTGCTGCCTTGGGGCATGACCTCCCAGCTGGTTTCACTGCCGAAGGCATCGGTATGGACGGTCATTGACAACGTGGAGCAATCGCTCACCACAACGGTTGTAGTGTAAGTGGCGGAACAATTCCCGGGGGATTGAGTGTTGAGGCTGATCACGTGGCTACCGACACCCGCTATGGAGGGATCGAAGGTGGCCGTTACCAAACCGCCGCCGTTCACTTGTCCTGTGATGCCCGTGCCGCTCATACTTCCTCCGGACATGCTGGTATATGCGGTGATCGTCCCAGGTGCGTCGTTCACGCAGAACGGTCCTGCGGGTTCAATACCACCTAACGAGAAGGACCAGAAGTTGACAATGGCATCCGGGCCGCTACTGCATGTTCCGCCACCTTGATCCGTGTAGTTGTATGCCACCGGTCCGCTGGGCCCAGCGCCCCATACGACAAGACCGGTCGCATTGGCCGGGCTTGCCCATGTGCCCCCGGTCGGTGTGCCAGTGTATTGGATAGGGGCCAGATCGGGGCACATGTTCACAGTGCCATTGGGCGATATGGATGGCTTGAGGATAACGCCAATGGGCGTGGTCGCTGAATTGGCCCCAAGCGTATAGGTAATGGTGTACGTACCCGGATTCAGGTTCGCGGTGAAAGTGCTACCGGATACGCCGGTTCCGCTCCATGTGCCGCCCGGCGGCGTAGCGAACGGGATGAGCGATACCGAGGAGCCGATGCACAACGGGTGAATGGGAGTAATGACGATCTGCGCCAGTGCAGTAACGGAGCACAGCGAAATACAGAACAAGGCAGCACCTTTCAGCGCTGTGGTGGGGAGGGCCTTAAACATGTGCGGTCGGGGTTAGGTGTCCGGTGGACCAAATCTGGATCATGCACAATTAAGAACCTATTGACCGACAGTTCAGGAACGTTGGAACGGCTTCAGGTTGGGACCACCGACCCGTCGGATCAATGATCAGCCTGCCCAATGGGCCATGATCCAAGCCACTATCGCCACTATGGCGACATTGCTCAACACGTTCACCACGTCGTTGGTCATCCATTGTACGCCCCCGACCTGAACTAGGCCTGCATCGCTACGTCCTTCACCGTCGTCGTATTTCGCTTGCAGCGTTGCGCCGAGCAAACTGTCAAGTAGCATGCCTGCGATACCGGGCAGCGCCAGCACCATCATCACGCCGAAGTAGTGCGCTCCTTCCGACATGCCGGACATCAACATACCGCACACCGTACCCATGAACACGGCCCCAGCCACACCACCCACAAGACCCGGTAAACTGATGCCGCCCGACAACCCCGGTTCGACTTTCCGCAGCGTTAAGATGTTCCATGTCCTCCACCTTGCCCACATGCCGATCTCACTCGCCCAAGTGTCGGCGTTCGCAACGCATATGCTCACGGACATCAGTGGTTCGTGGGCATTTCCCGGGGACAGGAGCGCTACATAGGCATAAACCCCTCCACTGCAGAAAACTTGCATGGCATCGCGCGGCTTGCCGTGCTTGGCATCGGTGCGTGCGTTCTTGTTCAACCTGCCGAGGAGCACACCGCTACCGAGGAACAGAAGAAGAGGCAGCAACCACAGCCAACCCTGTCCGGCGATCACAGCCAGCCCAATGGCCGCGGCCATTGCCGCCCCGCCTTTCGTGAGCATAAGCGAACGCACCGTCGCCAAAGCGAAGACCACGGCGAGGACAATGGCAAGCAGGAATTCCGGTAGCGCAACAGCGAAGTGCACGCCTCAGGCCTTGCTGCCCAGCATCCGCATGAAGCGGTAGTGCGAAGCCACAGCCTTGGCCACGGTGGGGTAGCTGGTGTACTGAACACCATACTCCTTGCAAACCTGCTGGACGATCGGCGCCAAGGCCGGATAGTGCACGTGGCTCACCCGTGGGAACAGGTGGTGCTCGATCTGGAAGTTCAACCCGCCGACGCACCAGCTCACCAACTTGCTGCGCATGGCGAAGTTGGCCGTGGTCATCACCTGGAACTTGGCCCATTCCTCCTCGATGCGCTTGTCGTCGTAAGCGTGCTCGAAGTGAACGCCTTCCACCACGTGCGCCAGTTGGAACACGATGGCCAGCGTAAGCCCCATGGCGAAGTGCATGGTGAAGAATCCGATGATCCAAGGTGCGAAGCCCAGCAAGTAGATGGGCAGCGCGATGTAGAAGAAGATGTACAGCAACTTGCTCACCCAGAAGATCACGTGCTCCTTAAGGGGGAAGGTGCTGATGGGGGTACGGTACACGGCCCCTGTGAAATACTTCACGAAGTCCATGGCGAACGCCCACAGGAAAGAGGAGAGGCCATAGATCAGGAACATGTAGAAGTGCTGTACCCTGTGCGCCGGGTTCCATTTTTGGGTTTCGCACTGGCGGATCAGCGGCAGCTTGGCGATGTCGTCGTCCACACCATCCACGTTCGTGTACGTGTGGTGGATGATGTTGTGTTTGAGCTTCCAGATGAACGCGTTGCCACCCAGGCAATTGAGGCTGAGCCCGGCCAGGTCGTTCACCCGCTGGCTGGCGCTGAACCCGCCATGGCAGGCGTCGTGCATGATGTTGAACCCGATGCACGCCAGCGTGAAGCCGAAGAGCAGGCAGAGCAGCAAGCCGATGTACCAAGGGAATGTTGCGAAGAGCAAGGTGCCATAGATCACGATGGCGCCCACCAGCAGAATGGCGGCCTTGGTGTACAGCGCGGCGTTGCCGGTGCGCTTGATGGAGCGCGACCTGAAGTAGTCCTCTACACGGGCATTGATGGCCGCGTGGAACCCGCTGGTGTTGCGACCGAACGAAACCTTGCTCATGCCGGCCCTCAGTTCTTGCGGCCCAGGTTGCGCAGGAACCTGTAATGGCTGGCGATGGCACCACCCATGGTGCGGTAGTGCATGTAGCGGATGCCGTGTTCAAGGCAAACCTGCTGAACGATGGGTGCCAACTGCGGGTAGTGAACGTGGCTGATCCGCGGGAACAGGTGGTGCTCGATCTGGAAATTGAGCCCACCGGCAAGCCATGAGATCAACTTGCTCCGCATGGCGAAGTTGGCCGTGGTGAGCACTTGGTGGGTGGCCCATTCCTGCTCGATCTTCTTATCAGTACGCGCCACTTCGAAATGGGTGTCCTCCACCACGTGCGCTACTTGGAAGACGATGGCGAAGGCCATGCCCATGCAGGCGTGCATCACGAAGAAACCTACCAGCCAGGGAAGCCATCCGAGCACCATGATCGGCAAGGCACAGTAGAAGAACATGTACAGCGCTTTGCTCGACCAGAATATCACATGCTCCTTGGTACTCATCCGCGGAAGGGGCACCGATTGGATGCGACGGGTGAAATACTTGCGGTAGTCGGCGGCGGTCACCATCAGCAGGCTGGTGCCGCTGTACAAGAGGAAGCTGTAGATGTGCTGCAGCCGGTGGATCCAGTAACGCTTCTGGTTGTTGCTCTGGCGCAGGAGCGGCTGGAGCTGGATGTCGTCGTCCATGCCATCCACGTTCGTGAAGGTGTGGTGCACCACGTTGTGCTTCATCTTCCACATGAACGCGTTACCGCCAAGGCAGTTCGCCGTGAGGCCCATCAACTCATTGAGCCATGGCTTGCTGCTATAGCTGCCATGGCAGGCATCGTGCATCACGTTGAAGCCGATCAAGGCCAGCGTGAGGCCCAGCAGACCGGCCAGCACGATCGACAACCAGCCGGGCATGGTGACCGCCAGCAGGACGATGTACAGCGCCATGGCGCTGGGCAGCAACACGGCCGTCTTCACGTGCAACGCGGTGTTGCCCGTGGGTTTCACTTGGTGCTCGGCGAAGTAGGCATCAATGCGGGCCTTCAGGGTTTCCTGGAAGCCTCCGCGTCGGTTGAGGAAGGTGACTTTTGGCATTGCGGGGTCGCTGTGAACAGCGGGCGAAGGTAGGCCGGTAGCGAGGTGGTTGGACCGGTCGCCGCGAGCAGGATATGAACTATCACCGGAGCAGATCGGGACGATCGACAATACCATGACCCACAGGGAACCGCAGGCCACCGCTTCGCGTATCCACGCATCCTCCCATGCTCCGCAGGTCCCTTGTTCTCCTTTTCTCCATCCTGCTGGCCGGGATCGCGCTCGCTCAAGTACCGTTGGCCGATCATGTGGATCTGACCGCCGAACCCGTTCACGCCATGGTGGATCAGCCACCTGAGTTCCCGGGCGGCTTGATCGCGCTGCGCATGTACCTGCTGGAGAACATGATCATCGCCGATACGCTCGCGGACGGGATCTTGAACGGTACGGTGAAGGTGCGCTTCGTGGTGGACCGGAACGGCAAAGTGCGGGACCCGAGCATCATCTTCAGCATGCAACCCGATGTGGACGGGGAGGCGCTGCGCGTGATCGGGGCCATGCCCGACTGGCAGCCCGGCCGCCTCCGTGGCAAGGCCGTGAACGTGATGTACGTTCTGCCGATCAAATTCGGGAAGGGCTAGCGCAAAGGGCCCACTTCCAGGCCCAAGTCCCAAGCTTCAAGCTTCAAAAGGAAAGCACACGCCGCACGTGTTACTCCTTGCTGCGATGTCTCCGCTCACCGTCCGCTTCATGGGCATCCCGGCGTTGTTGCCTTAGCTCCATCAACCTGGCATATTGATCTTCGGTGAGCAGTGCCTTGAGTTCCGTATCGCGGCGGGTCTGGAGATCCTTCATCTTTTCGCGCTTCGCCTGGCGTTCCGCCTCGGTGGGCTGCATGCTCCTCATCTCTTCCGCGAAGCGATCGTTCATTGCTTTGAGCTTCGCAGCCTGTTCGTCGTTCAGTCCCAGTTCCTTGGTCATCTCCTCGGTGCGCATCATGGTGCGTTCGTGGCGGTCGGTCCTCTCGCTCCGTTCTTCCTGTGCGTTCACTGCGAGGGGAAGCATGGCGGCAATGATCAGCAGGTTCTTGAATGCAATGTTCATGTCGGGTCCTTCAGTTATGCCCCTGTGACGGACGTATGATCAGATGGTTTGATCCATGATCACTTCTCCTTCTTGTCTTTCGTCGATGAACTCACCACATCAGGCAGCACGGTGGCCAGCATACCTGTGCGCACCGCCCGCCACAGATAATTGAAGATCGCGCGGTCGCGGCGGCGGTCAACGGTGAAATCGCCGTGCCTGAATTTCTCGCTGCTACGGAGGTTCTCGTCGCGCAGGATCGTGTTCACCAAACCACTGAGGAAGCGCTTCGCACGCCGCTCCCCATCGCGGCTCTGCACCTTCACAACAAGTCCCGCGTACTCCATATCGAGCCGGCCGCTCCCGTTGCGGTCATCCCCTGTGAAGGTGAGGTCCATGCCACCGATGGTGCCGGCCGTGGCCTTCACGTTCAAGAGGTCATCGGTCATGCGGTTGAAGACCTGGAAGGGAAGGCCGCTGATGGTGGCGCGCGCAGTGAACCGATCGGAACTGTCACGTTGTGAGGTCACGAAGTCGAAGGTGACCGCCGCTTGCTCGAAGACATGCCCGGTTGCCATCAGGTGCACTTGACCTGTATCCTCACCGGTGATCGTGTTCAGCCCGGTCACCACGCCATGGATGTTGGTGAAGGTCACTTCCCCGAAATCCGGGCTCATATCGTTCTTCTCCTGGTAGCGCACGTTCAGGCTGTCCACCACCAGGCTGTCCATGCGCACGCCGAAGGGGATGGCGCGCAGCAAGCGAGCGGGCAGCCCTTTGTGCTTGAAGGGCGCATCGGGCATGTTCTTGTCGCGGAACGCGGCCAGCTCGGTGCCTGCAACGCGCATCCACGCCGGTTGGAAGGATGATGTGTTGATCGCCTCGGCCAGGTCGAATCCGGACAGGGAGATCGTGTCGGTATGCAGCGCGAAAAGGTCGGTCTCGAGTTCGATCAGCGTGTGGTATTCCTGGGGGCTGTTCCTGGGCACGAGGGCAACGCTTGTTCCCCGCGCTGATCGAAGTGCGTTGCTCAGTTCGAAACGGTCGACACGCAGATCGTACAACGGGGGTAGCGAAATAGCGATCGTGTCCAATGCCATTTCCAGTCCACCGAGTTCGAGGTGCAAGGGTGTGTCCCCTTCGGGAAGCGTGCAGCGCAGATCGGTGGACCGGAGTTCAACATTGCCGATCGACGCAATGGAGGAACGCCGCTCCACATTTTGGCTGTATACCGATCCGTTCTGCACCACAAGGCTGTCCAGTTCCAAGGTGGTGATGCGCGCCTCGTTGTCCTCCATCACCGCAAGGCTATCGGCTCTATTACCCATCAGGAAGATGAGCCTGGGCCTGGCGATGGTGAGGGAGCGCACGCGCAGGGTATGGCCGAACGCCAGACGCAGTAACGCCGCACCCCGAACGCTGATGCTGTCCACACTTCCGCTGATGAGCACGTGACGGTCGCTGGTCCAGGTGGTATCACCGCTATCCACGTCCTGCTCTATGCGGATATCCGTCCACTCCACATCGCCTGAGAACAGATCCACCTTCACCTTGCCGATGCTGATGCGGCTGTCGGGTCCGCAGAACTGGGCGCCGATCTCCTGTGAACGATCACGCACCGTGCGCGCCAGCCACGCGCCGCCCAACCAGCCGATCAGCCCGAGGACCGGGATGGTGACCAGCACGATGCGCCATCGA
>JBATMK010000281.1:0-57099 GCA_049289815.1 Flavobacteriales bacterium | reverse complement strand
GTAAACGGGCACGCGCGTCATGTGCGACGTGTCCGGAGCGACGTGTTCCGTGAGCCAAGCCGAGAGATAGGCGCGCAGCGCACCGCTATCCTGATGCACGGACCTCACGGCCGGACTTGCTGCGATCAGTTGCACTTGGTGGTGGTCTGAACACCGCCCTGCGATGAACATCAGCACGAACACCACCAACCCGATGGACAAACTGAATTTGGCGCGCACCACCCGCATGAAGTTCAAGGCACCCATGATGATGCCCGCACCCAGCAGCACCACGGCGAACGCCCCGAAGCTCTGGCTCATGGATACGATCCCGGCCACCAGCATGTAAACGCACAGCACCACCCCACAGCCGAACACGAAGAACTTGTAGTGCTTGTACTCGATGTCGTAGGGCAGCAACTCCGGATGGCCTTTGTTCACCAAGCCGCGCTCGCGTGGGAACGACTTCTCCAGCCAGCCCTCCTTCGCAGGTGGTTTGTCATCCTTCCAACGCGGCGGTTTATCGTGGATGAGCTTGAAAAGGGCGCTGCGCATGCATACAAGCAGCGTGAAAACGACCTGCATGCACAGCACCAAGGTGCTCTGCACCACTAGTTGCGGACCGGTTATCGCACTTGCCACCACCAGCAGCAGAAGCACGGCGTACAGGACGATGTACCAACGCCATGCAACGGCCCTCGTGATGATCCCATCGGCAATGATGTCCGCCCGCCATTGCACGAGTGCGAACACGCCGAGCGAGCAGGCCAGCACCACCATCAACCACATGAACTTCAACTCTCCGGACAGTGCGCCACCACTGAGCGCAATGGCCACAAGCACGGCCGTGTAACAACTGAAGCCAAGGAACCGCGGACCATAGTTCCGGATGAAGGGCACCACACCGACAGCTTCCCAATTGGCGAAGCCCACCATCCGGGAGCCATACCAGGTAACGTAGCCGAGGAAGACCAGACCCAAGCCGTGGAAAGTCGTGCGCCAGGGATCCTCCAATGATTGCCGTACAGTGTCCTTGCCTTGCTCCAGGTTCCAGAAGATGGCGATGAGCAACAGCACCAGCACGATGCCCGGTGTAAAGACGCCCAGTGCCCGCCAATTCCTTGGTCCGAGCAGTGCCTTGAGCACCTTGATGATCCATTTCATGATCGCATCTTGTTCAATGTTCTTCTTGGCTCCTTGAACCCCGGTAACACGTTCAGCGCTGCCATCAAGTTGCTGCCGCTCTAGGATGCGCCCTCGTCGGGCATGCGTCAGTGGGTTGCTGGGGAACAAACGTGCGCAAGCACGAGCCCTCAAAAAATACCCGCCACTGGGTATTTTTTGAAGGGGTATGCGGTATCGACTTTCGCTTGGCCGGGATCATTGGCCAGATCACGGTAACGACCGCACATGTCCGTTCAACGATCCAAGGCACCGCGCAAGGCTGCACTGCCGAAGGTGCCGAACCTGAAGCAACGCATAAAAGCACGCGCCCCAAGCAGCGCGGAACCATTGAGCGAAGCACCGGCCGTGAAGACGAGAGCCGGATATGGCGACATAGCCATCCTGCTTGGCCTCGGGCTATATGCCGATGGCACCGAGTTGCCGGGCGCTGTTCAAGGGGCTCAGGCTTTTCTGGCTTGGTTGATGGATCCCGATGCGGGAGGGCTGGACGCTTCCGATACCGAAATGATGTGCTGTGGGAGCAGGGCGGAGTTCAAGGAACCGGCGTCGCTTGAACTTGTGGACATGGCCCTCCACTACTTCGACAAACGGTTGGAGCGAACGGACGGCATGGTTGCGCAAAGGCTGTACATCTATGCCGCAGGTCTCACGCAACAGGACCCACGTGCACAAGGGAGCACCTTGCTGATCACCTCAATGGATGAAAGCCGGGAGCGCGCCGTGGGTTTGGACCTGATGGCCTTTGCCGATCTGATGCGCGGGATGAAGGCTTTCAACGAGGTGGTCCTGTTCCTTGACGGTATGCCGTTGGACGAACCGGTTCCGCATGTTGCCATGCATGAGATCGGAACATTGCCCCGGAAGCCGATGCCGACAGGACCCGATGGTCCCTTGTTCAAGTACTTCCTAGCGGAGGGGTGGGTTCATGAAGATCAACGATCCGCAGCGTCATGAACAGGGAAAGCACGATCATCGATCACGGCCGGTTCACGGAGCGGCTCCTTCTGGGCTTGAGGGAAGAAGCCAAAAACCCTGATGGTTCGGTCACGACCGCCTTGTTGCACGACTACTTGGAAGGCGTCCGTCATCTTCAACCTGAAGCAGGACGCTCGGCACGTCTGATCCATCGGGGTGGGAAACCGTTCACGCTGGTGGGGAATGTGGCTCAGACTCCGGAGCCTAAGCCTGCGGGTCCTGAGGAACGCGTCCCGCCAGCGGCACCATTGCCGCCACCGCTATCGCCAAAGCCGCCCTCGCCCCCGCCGCTTACGAACCGGACCGTACCTGCCCTGTTGGACATCGATTCCACCGTCGATCGGCTTGATCGCCGACCGTTCGCGCAGATCCTCGCCAAGCGCATCAAGGAGATACATGCGCGGCGCGATCAACCTGACACGCCGGACAGCGAACGCCGCGGAGCATACATCGCTCACTTGCACGGACAGTGGGGCACGGGCAAGAGCACGGTACTGAATTTCCTACGCGAGGAGTTGCGGCCGAAGGATGAAGCAAGCGGATGGGTGGTGGTGGACTTCAACGCTTGGCGCACACAAAGTTCAAGACCACCTTGGTGGACGCTCGTGCGTGAGATCCATCAACAAGCGGGCAAGCAAGCACCGTTCAAATATCAGCGCGGCATCTGGTGGCACTGGGTGGTATGGCACTGGGCCATGGCGATGGGGCCTTGGATGATCGCCGCCGCAGTGATGCTCGCTGTTGCGTACTTCCTGAAAGGGCTTGGCACGGCCACCGAATTGATCGCCGGTGTGATCGCTGGCGCCATTACGTTGGTCACGCTGGGTCGTTCGCTCTTGTTCGGTTCCTCCAAAGCGGCTGAATCGTTCATGGACCAGCGGAAGGATGCAACGCGCCCGGTGAAGGACCGCTATGCCAAGCTCATCCGAGCGATCGGGCAGCCGGTGATCGTTTTCGTGGATGATGTGGATCGCTGCGACAAGGCTTATGTGGTGGAACTGCTCGAAGGCATACAAACGCTCTTCCGCGAAGCGCCAGTGACTTTCCTGATCGCGGCGGACCGCAAATGGATCTGCCGCAGCTTCGAGAAGCACTTCGAGGATTTCGGCACCAGTGTGGGCGATGCAGCACGTCCGCTGGGCTACCTGTTCCTGGAGAAATTGTTCCAGCTCTCGGTTTCATTGCCCCCGCTGTCGTTGCGCCTTCAGCAGGAGTTCCAAGCGGCGTTGCTGCGCCAGGGTGGCGATCCGGCCGAGGCGGAGCAGGTGCTGATGAAGGCGGAAGAGATCGCGGAAGGAACGGTGAAGACCGGTCTCACACAGGCCCAAGCGGACGAACTCGTGGATGCCACTACCGATCTCATCCAGAAGCAGGCTGTGCAACGCGTCCTGGCCAAGCGGCTTGCCAGTGTAACCATGGACGCACAACGCAAGCACGACCTGGAACCCTTCGCCAACCTGATCGAATCCAACCCACGCGCCATCAAGCGCTTCCTGAACGCTTACGGCATGCAACAGTCGCTGAGCCGATTGGAGAACCGGCGTATACCAACGGAGCATCTCGTGCGCTGGACCATCCTCGAACTGCGCTGGCCGCTCTTGGCCGAACATGTGTGCACATCGCCGAAGGTCATTGATCAGGTGAAACTGGCCTCGGCGATTTCGAAAGAGAAGTTGGCCGCAGAGACCGCTCGAGCACGACGGCTGCGGGAAGCAACGGAAGAGGAGCGCCGGATCATCCTTACCGATACACCGCAGTACTTGCAGGAACTGCTTGACGATCCGCACTTGGTGAAGGTCGTGGGGGTGAGCAGCAACGGCGGCCGGGTGCTGACCAGCGAAGTGGTGCTGAACATCGTGGGTGCGTTGGTGGAACCGGACCAGCGATCCGCTGGCATAGGAAGTAATGTCGCCCATGCGGCACAACCGAAGAGCGCCTGATCCTTGACCATAGCGTCACCACCCATGCCCACCATCCTCCCTTCCTCACGCCCGCAACAAGAGCGCGCCAAAACCGAAGCCACGTTGCAGGCCAATGGTGTGGTTGATGGTTTCGCGCTGATAGGGGTACGCGGCTACTACCTCAAGAGCATGGGCGCAGCGGACAAGAACGATCGTGGCATCTACGACGACGCGATCCTGCTGCTCACACCGTCGGCCTATATCACCTTCAATGCGAATTGCGACCCGAGCCTTTTCCGGCCGCATATCGCCACGTTGAAGACGGGCAAGTGGATGTACAAGATCGGCATCCATGGCATGAGCAAACCGCCCTCCCGCCGGTACAAGGCGCTGGTGCAAGCCGCACAAGTGGTGGTGCAGCGCGATGGCGCTGCCGATGAGCGTGGTTTTTTCGGCATCAACATCCACCGCGGTTCGCGCAACAGCACCAGTTCGTTGGGTTGCCAGACGATCCACCCGGATCAATGGGAGGCCTTCATTGCCTTGGTGGAAGGGGAGATGAAGCGCGCTGGACGGAAGGAGATCCCGTACGTGCTGACGGAACGCAAGGTGTGATCGATCACATTGTCCGCCGCCGCTTCCGCTCTGCGGTGATCAGCGTCAGTTCCCGGCCGCTCTGGCCCTGTGCACTGGTGTTCTCAGCGGCCCGGCGCAGCAGGTAGGGCATCACTTCCCGAACGGGGCCGTAAGGCACGTACTTGGCCACGCGATATCCGGCTGCGGCCATGTTGAAGCTCAGGTTGTCACTCATGCCGAGCAACTGCGCGAAGTACACCCGGTCGTCGTTGCGGGCGATGTTGTGTTCAGCCATGAGCTTCGCCATGAGCAAGGTGCTCTCCTCGTTGTGTGTGCCAACGACAACGCTCATGCGGTCGATGCGAGGTGCAGCGAAGCGGAGTGCTTCGTCGTAATCCTTGTCCACCGACGCCTTGTCGGCGTGGATGGGATCGCGGTAACCGACCTCGGCCGCACGGGCACGCTCCTTCTCCATGTAGGCACCCCGCACCAGTTTCACGCCGAGCAGGTAGCCTCCTTGTTCGGCTTTCGTCGCGCTCGCCTTGAGGAAGTCGAGCCGATCGTGGCGGTAATGCTGAAGGGTATTGTACACGATGGCGCGCGAGCGGTTGTGTTGTGCCATCATGCGGTCCGTGAGTTCGTCGATGGCCGGTTGCATCCAACTTTCCTCGGCGTCCACCAGCACTCGCAGGTTCGCATCGGCGGCGGCCTGGCAGATCGTTTCCATGCGCTTCACCACGCGCAGCCATTCCTCGCGCGCGCCATTGTTCAGTACGCGCCCTTCGCTCATGCGCGCCCAGATGTCCAACCGACCGATGCCCGTTGGCTTGAAGACACAGAAGGGGATATCCTTCCGTTGCTGGGCCATGGCGATCGTTCGAAGTGTTTCCTGTACGGTGTGGTCGAGCGCGCCTTCATCACCATCCTTCCCTTCCACGCTGTAATCCAGGATGGTCCCCACGCCGCTTTTGGCGAGCCGTGTTGCCGCCCCTGAGCTTTCCTCGATCGTTTCGCCCCCACAGAACTGGCGGAAGATGGTGCTCTTGATCAGTCCCTTGATCGGCAAGCGCAGGTTCAACGCGAGCTGTGTGAGGCTGCCACCGATCCTGCTCAACATGGGGTTGCCGATCACGCGGAACAGCCAGTAGGCCCGCCACAGTTCAGCATCGCCTTTGTGGGCGAACGCCGTTCGCGTGTCGCGCAGATCGGGAAGCGGTGGTTGGATGGTGGCAGCGGCCGAGGGTGGCATCGGGTTCCTTTCCTTTGGATGCTGCTCCCGACCAAGGCCGGGCGGCCAAATGTAGAAGCATGCCGAAGCGGGCGAAGGTGACGGAAGTGTGGGCGGGTGACCATCCGGTCTATTTGGGTGCAGGCAGCCTGGCGATGTTGCACGCGCGGCTGAAACAGGAGGGCGATGAGGTCCGCATCTTCCTATTGGGCGATGAGAACACCTTGCGTTTCTGCCTGCCCGAGCTGCTCGGGCAGTTGGGCAGCCTGCGCAATACCAGCACCATTGAGGTGAAGAGCGGTGAACAGACAAAGGGCCTGGAAACCTGCCGTGCCGTTTGGGAACACCTCCTCAGCGTGGAGGCCGACCGCAATGCGATCCTGATCAACCTCGGCGGTGGCGTGGTCACCGATCTCGGTGGCTTCATCGCCGGTACCTATAAGCGTGGGATCCGCTGCATGCATGTGCCCACCACCCTCATGGGGATGTGCGACGCCGCCATCGGTGGCAAGAGCGGCATCGATCTGGGCGGGATCAAGAATGCCGTGGGTGTGATCGAGCAACCCATGGGCGTTTATGTGCATGTGCCCTTCCTGCGCACGCTCGGCAAACGCGAACTCCTGAACGGCGTGGCCGAAATGATCAAGCATGGCCTCGCCCTGGATGCGGAACATTGGATGGCCGTACGCGATGCGGCCCTGCACGACATGGAGGCACTGGCACCCTTGATCCTGCACAGCGCCACATTGAAGGCTGAAGTGGTGACCAAGGACGTGCGTGAGAACGGCGAGCGCAAGAAGTTGAACTTCGGCCATACCGTCGGCCACGCGCTGGAAGCGCACAGTTGGGAGAGCGGTCAGCGCACATTGTTGCACGGCGAGGCCGTGGCCTTCGGCATGATCGCCGAGAGCTGGTTGAGCTGGAAGCGGAAATTGCTGGACCGCGAGAGCCTTGATGCGATCTCGGCGCACATCCTCTCGTTGTACAAGCCGTACCCGCTCATGCCCTCCGATCATCATCGCTTGATCGCCTTGATGCGCAACGACAAGAAGAACCGCGAGGGGTCCATCCGGGTCACACTCATCGAGCGGATCGGCGCAGCCGTGGTGGATGTGGAGGTAACGGCCACACAGTTGAGCGAGGCTATAGAGTACTACCGCCACCTTGTTGCGCACAATGCCCTCCATCACCGTTCGTAGGCCCTCGGGCAGCATCAACGCGCGCATCGAGCTGCCGCGCAGCAAGAGCGTGGCCGCGCGCGCCGCCATCATCTCTTCCATGGCCCTGCCGGCCGGTCCGCGCAGGATCGGTGTCACCGGTCCCATGCTGCTGCACAACTACCCCACGTCGGACGACAGCACGATCCTGTTGCGTTTGCTGCAGGAACGACCGCGTGAAATGCACTGCGGCATGGGTGGCACCACGTTCCGCTTCCTCCTTGCATGGGCTGCCGTGCAGGACGGTGAGGAACACCTCATCACGGGGGCACCGCGACTGTTGGAACGCCCGCACGATGCCTTGGTGTCGGCCCTGCGCTCGCTCGGCGCGGATATTGAACCGGTCCCGGAAGGGTATCGCGTGCGTGGCCGTCGGCTTCAAGGTGGGGAGGTAACACTGGATGCCCCCGTGAGCAGCCAATTCGTGAGCGCGTTGATGATGATCGGGCCGATGATGGAGGACGGGCTGGTGATCCATTGGCGCGGACGGAAACTCTCAGAGCCCTACGCGTTGATGACCGCGTTGGTGATGCGCCATTTCAATGCCCATTTCACCATCCGCTTCGGTGCGGACCAGATCATTGAGACCGAACACGGCGGCTATGTTTCCGAACCCTTCACCGTGCCGACCGACTGGAGCGCGGCTTCCTTCTTCTACCAAGTGGTGGCGCTTTCCACCGGTGCGGTCGTCACCTTTCCATTGCTGGTTTTCGAGGGGTACCAAGGGGACGAAGACATCGCCAAATTGTTCGTGGATCAGGTGGAGACGGCACCTTGGTCTGAAACGGATGCCACCATGCGGATCAATGGCACACGGATCACGCGCCGCACCTTGCGTCGTGTGCGGGAAGAGGGCGCACCGTGCGATCTGGGCGCAACGCCCGACCTCTTCCCGGTGGTCGCGATCACCCACGCGGCTTTGGGGCGCGAAGCCCACTTCACCGGGCTCGACAATCTGCACCTGAAGGAAAGCGATCGCCTCGCGGCCGTGGTGGATGTGTTGCATGTGCTCGGGATCCCCCATACCGCTGGGCCGGGTTCGCTCGAACTCGTTTCTTCCGAACAACTTGTCGCTGACCTGTCCCACCGCGCTTTCACCTTCGATCCCCATGACGACCACCGCATGGCGATGGCCTTGGCGCCGCTCGCCCTGGTCTGCGAGAGCATTACCCTCCTGGACCCCGATGTAGTGAACAAGAGCTATCCGGGTTTCTGGGATGACCTGGCCAAGGCCGGGTTCCGGCTGGAGCGAAGGGAGTGAGCGGCTACCTTCGGCACAAACGCATCGTGCATGCCGCGCTTGCTTGTCCTCGTCGTCCTCTTCATCGCATCGGTCTTCGTCCTGGTGCGGTTCAATGTTGCACCATCAGGCGATAGCGGCGGCCCCATGGGCGGTGGTGCTGATGACCCCGAAGGTTTGCGTGCGTGGAACCTTGAACGCACCATGGATCCCGCAACCGGCCTGGTGCCTGCTGACATCCGCAGGAAGGAACTGGCATTCGCCTCAACGTTACCGCACCGTACCGAAGCCAAAAGTTTGAACTGGACCTGGCGCGGGCCGCGCAACCGTGGCGGGCGAACGCGCGCGGTGGTGGTGGACATCACCAACGACCAGGTACTGATAGCAGGTAGCGTTACGGGTGGCTTGTGGCGTAGTACCGATGCGGGTGCCACATGGACGCGCACGAGCCCCACGGACGCCATGACAGGCATCAGCAGTTTGGTGCAGGACCCACGCACCGGGCACCAGAACGAATGGTACGCCGGTACGGGCGAGAACTACGGCGTGGTGAGCGGCACCAGTTTCAGTGCGCTGCTTCCCGGCGACGGCATGTTCAAGAGCACCGATGGCGGCCAGTCATGGACCCACATGGCCAGCACCATTGCCGGCGATCACAACGATTACAACCGCAAGGGCAGTTTCAAGCAGGTGAACAGCATCGTGGTGGATCCTTCGCGCAACGACAGCGACATCGTGCTTGCCGCGGTTTTCGGTGGGATCTTCCGCAGCAACGATGGTGGTACTTCATGGCGTCCGACGCTCGGTATCGACACCACCATCACCCAGACCTCGCTCTACACCGAAGTGCGGGTGACTTCCACCGGCGCGTACTACGCCGGCATCGGGAACACCAGTCCAAGCGAAGGGTTCTGGCGCAGCCCCGATGGGCTCAACTGGACCGAGATCTCGCCCAGTCCCTTCACCACGAACCTGGAACGCACCGTCCTGGCGATCGATCCCAGCAACGAGAACGTCGTGTACTTCTTCAGCGAAACACCGGGCTCCGGCATCCACGGGCACTCGCTCTGGAAGTACAGGTACGTGAGCGGCGATGGCACCGGTGCCGGTGGCGTGTGGGAGAACCGCAGCAGCAATCTGCCCAACGGATCGTGCACCGGCTACTTCACGTTCGACTTCGGGTACATCAATTCCCAAACGAGCTATGATATGGCTCTGGCCGTGCATCCTGCTGATAGCAATGTGCTCTTCCTCAGCGGCACGAACGTGTACCGCAGCAAGGATGCCTTCGCATCGCCCGATAGCACGAAGTGGATCGGCGGATACCGGTGCAATACGGTGGACCCGAAGAGCTATGTCTATCCGAACCACCACCCGGACCAGCATTGCATCGCCTTCGGCCCCAACAACGCCAGCATCATGTACACCGGCAACGATGGAGGTGTGCAGCGCAGCAACGATCCGCTTGCTGATAGCGTGCAATGGACCGATCTCAACACGACTTATATCACCAGCCAGTTCTACACGGTGCATGTGATGGACAACGGCACCGACAACCGCATACTGGGCGGCCTGCAGGACAATGGCATGTGGCTCTCGGTCTCCGACGATCCCAACCTGGACTGGAAGATGGTGCACCAGGATGATGGTGCCTATGGAGCGTTGGCACAAGGCGGACAGTGGATGCTCGGTAGCAGCCAGCAGGGCCGGTTGTACAAGAAAAGCCTTGATGCCAGCGGCAACGTCACCGGGTTCGAACGCATCGATCCGGCGGGTGCCACCGGCTACAACTTCATCAATCCGTTGGTGGTGGATCCGTGGAACAGCAACACCGTTTATTGGCCCACGGGCTATCGCCTCCAGACGAGGAGCGATCTGGGATCGGTGCCGGTCACCGACAACTGGTACACTGCGCCCACAACAGGCTGGACCAATATTGCGGCGGCTCAACTCAGCAGTGGCATGCGCATCAGCACCTTGGACATCAGCGCGGCGCGGAACAACCGCCTGTGCTACGCCACCACCACAGGTCGTTTCTACCGGTTGGACAGTTTGCACACCATCGCACCGGTGCGCACGGACGTGGACTGGCCGGACTGGCCTTCAGCCTATGTGAGCTGCGTGGCGCCCAACGACCACAACGCCGATGAATGGCTGCTCACCTTCAGCAACTACAATGTGAAGAGCGTGTGGCATACCACGGATGCCGGCGACACCTGGACCGACATCAGTGGGAACCTGGAGCAGAACGCCGACGGCAGCGGCAACGGCCCGGCCTGCTATTGGGCAGCGATCTATCCTGCGGGCGGTGGCGATCCAGCGCGCTACTTCGTGGGCACCAGCGTCGGCCTGTTCAGCACCGATCTCCTCGATGGTACCAATACGGTATGGGAGATGGAAGGCGCCGCGACCATCGGCAACGTTCCCATCAACAGCATAGCAGTGCGCACCGCCGACGGCCTCATTGCCGTTGGCACGCATGGCAACGGCGTCTACAGCAGCCACCTTACTCCGGTGGTGGGTGTGCAGGGAACAGAGGCTGGGAACAGCATCGGGGCCTGGCCGAATCCAGCGCATGAACGCATCACGTTCGACCTCCCCAACGGCAGCTCCATGGTGAAAGTCGAGATCCACGATGCCACAGGTCGCTTGGTGCTGCAACGCGATCTGGCTGCCTCGTCCCAATGGACGTGGGACTTGCGCGTCAATGCCGGTGGACGTGTGCGCAACGGAACATATCTCGTGCGCCTTGGAAAAGAGGATCCGATCGCCATTCTTGTGCAGTGATCCCGCGACCGACCATTTCGTTCACTTGCGACCCAATGGCCACATGGCCACATGAACACATGGCCACATGACTTTCCCCTCCGACCTCGAGATCGCCCAGAAGGCGCACCTGTTGCCCATCACCACCATCGGCGCCAAACTCGGTATCGATGCCGATGACCTGGAACTGTACGGGCGGTACAAGGCCAAGCTTCCACTATCGCTGATCAACGAAGCGAAGGCCAGCTATGGTAACTTGATCCTCGTTACCGCGCTGAGCCCCACGCCGGCGGGCGAAGGCAAGACCACCACGAGCATCGGCTTGTGCGAGGGGATGAACAAGCTTGGCAAGAAGACCGCCGTGGTGCTGCGCGAACCGAGCCTCGGTCCGGTCTTCGGCATGAAGGGCGGAGCGGCCGGTGGCGGCTATGCGCAAGTGGTGCCCATGGAGGACATCAACCTGCACTTCACGGGCGATTTCGCGGCGATCGAGAAGAGCAACAACCTGCTGAGCGCCCTCATCGACAACAACCTGCAGAGCCGCACGCGCAGCCTCGGCATCGATCCGCGCACCATCGGCTGGAAGCGCGTGATGGACATGAACGATCGCGCGCTGCGCGACATCGTGATCGGCTTGGGTGGCACCGGCAACGGCATTCCGCGCGAGGACAGTTTCAACATCACACCGGCCAGCGAGGTGATGGCGATCCTGTGCCTGGCCAACAACATCGACGACCTGAAGGAGCGCCTCGGTTCCATCTACGTGGGCAACACCTTCGATCGCAAACCCATTTTCGCGCGCGACCTGAAGGCGCAGGGGGCCATGGCGCTATTGCTGAAGCAGGCCATCATGCCCAACCTCGTGCAAACGCTCGAGGGCAATCCCGCCATCTTGCACGGCGGCCCGTTCGCCAACATCGCACAGGGTGTGAACAGCATCCTCGCCACCAAGATGGGCCTCAGCCTGGCCGACTACGTGATCACCGAAGCAGGTTTCGGGGCCGACCTCGGTGCCGAGAAATTCTTCGACATCAAGTGCCGTGCGGGCGGCCTCAACCCGAAGGCCGCGGTGATCGTGGCCACCATCCGTGCGCTGCGTTACCATGGCGGCGCCGAGAAACCGGAGGTGGGTGTGCCGAGCGCGGCGCGTGTGAAGACCGGTCTCGCCAACCTGGGGCGCCACATCCAGAACATTGCCAAGTTCGGCGTGAAGGCGGTGGTTGCGATCAATCACTTCCCCACGGATACGGACGAGGAGATCGAACTGGTGAAGGCGTATTGCGCCGAGCAGGGCAGTGCCGCTGTCCTCGCCAAAGGTTTCTCCGATGGGGGAGTGGGCATGACCGATCTCGCAGCCGCGGTGGTGAAAGTCGTAGAGGGCGGACAGAGCAAGTTCCACCCGCTGTACGAACTGGAACTGAGCATCGAGAGCAAGATCGACCTGATCGCCCGCGAGATCTACCGCGCCGAACGCGTGGTCTATGGTGGCGCGGCACAGACGGCCTTGGGGAAGATCAAGAAGCTGGGCCTCACGAACCTGCCCATCTGCATGGCCAAAACGCAGTACAGCTTCAGCGATGATCCAACGCTGCGCAACGCACCCGAAGGATTCAAGGTCACCGTCAACGACATCGAGATCGCCGCCGGTGCCGGCTTCGTCATTCCCATCCTCGGCAACATCATGCGCATGCCGGGACTTCCGGAAACACCCGCTGCCGAGGGCATGGACATCGACAGCAACGGCGTGATCAGTGGGTTGAGCTGAGCGCACGTTTGCCGTTTACGGAAGTCGCCATGCTTGTGCTCGCGTTGCATCGGACCCGCGCATTTGAATGATGCGTTGGCCGAGCGGCGTGCTTAGCATTGATGCAACGTTCGCGTTACGGACACGATCACCAACTCACACCCGCACTATGAGGTATTCTGCATCCACGTTGAACCGGTTGGCTGAAGTCGGCCTGCTCTTCTCCCTGGGTGTTTCACTGTGCGGCACCCGAGCAACTGCGCAATCGGCCTTCCAGGAGTTCATTACCTACCCGTTGGGCGATACGCTTTCGTCGTGCAACTTCGAACCCACCCCGAACGGCGGCTTTGGTCGGTTCTCGTCGACGTACGGTGATCAATACTTTTTCAACACGGATAACGCCGGACTACCCATATGGGCAGGTACGGTTCATTTCGACACACCCTTGCTTCCGACGTTCGGTACCCTCTGCACCGCCATGCCCGATGGGGGTGCCATTGTGCAGAGCCATGAATTCGATCTGCCCGCACAAGGCGGTTGGGTGAAGCCGGCCATTTGTGCCGCACGGATCGACCAGGATGGTCAACTGACGTGGAGCAAACGCCTTGTGGTGGGCGATTCCGTGCAGATCACCAGCGACGTGCAGTTCCGTTTCCGCTCTTATCCCGATGGTAGCGCATTGCTTTTTGGCTTGCATGAAACATCGTTCCCAAGCATCATGCTCGTCATGAAGATCGATCCACAGGGAGCGCCGCTATGGTCTACGACCCTGGACCTCTACAGCATCGAGGCGTCCACCCCTTCGTTGGATGTCGCGTTGATGCCGGATGGTGGCTGTGCGATGCTCTATGGCGATCTGAGTTTCGGAAGTGGTTATGACGTCATTCGCCTTGATGCGAACGGGGATGTCACTTGGGCGAACAGCTATGAGATGACCAATGCAAGTTGGGACGTTCTGGCTTCCGGCATTGCGAACGATGCGGTCGGCAACCTGGTGATCGGTTCCGAACGACATACCGGTTCGCTGTACTACGGCGACATGCTCTGGTTGTCCTCAACAGGTGCACCCTATCGCCAGCGCTTGGATCCGGGATATTCTTATTCAGGCAGCCCGCTCGTTTGGAACGGTGGGGCCATATGGGCAGGCCAACGCGCAATGGATTCCACAGGCACATCGCTTATCGGCGGTTATACCATTGTCGATCCGGGAACATTCTCCAATGCCACGCACGTCTTCACACTGCGCAGCCAGCACCTGCTGAACGACGACCTCTGGCTCAACGGCTATTACAGGGTTGTGGACAACATCTTCAGCTACGAGGTGAAACGTCCATTCCTCATGCGCACACCGGCCATGAACATTACCGGTTGCCGCTTGGAGCAGCTGCCACCTGCCCCCATCAATTACATCGATGTACCGGATTCTCTGTTGGAGGTAACGGCATTGAACCTTCCATGGTGGCATACCACGACGGATGTTGCCGATACGGCGGTCGTGGTCCAGGACCGCAATCCGAACTCCATCTATGATCTGTGCGCGATCGTCGGCGTGCAGGAAGAGTTCAAGCCCGCGGTAACGGCGAACATGTGGCCGGACCCATTGGACCAAGGCGCAATACTGAACGTGGAGGTGACCCGGCCTACCGATCTGGTGATCCACGATCTGAGCGGGCGCATCGCGCTCGAACTCATGGACCAGCGCAGCACACGGCAATTGAGTACTTCCGCCTTCGAGCCCGGCACCTATATCGCAACAGGACGCGATCGACAAGGCGCGCGACTTTGGTCGCGGCCGTTCGTGGTGCTTTGATCCGCTTGCGTCGTTCGCGTGCACGCGACCTCGTGCTGGGCAATTCACGCAGATCGCCTACGGTAGCCTCAACAGCTTACGGCCCTGGCGTGCGGCACCGTCGTTCACGGTGAGTGTGTAGATGCCAGCAGGGACATTGCGCAGGTCGAGTTCGACCGGGAACGAGGGGACCTGTTGCGTCAACAGCACCCGGCCGCGCGCATCCGTCAATTCCAGCAACGCTGATCCCTGTGTGCGCAGGTCGACCGTTACGCGATCGCGTGCAGGATTCGGTTGCAATGTCAGCGCTGGCGCAACGACTTCCTCAATGCCCATGGGATGCAGGTGATCGTACGCGCCAACGAAAATGTCCGATCCACCCAGCGCAGCCAGGAGCGCCGTTCCGCTGCCTGGATCGGCATCGGCCGGGCCCTCGGCCTTACCAGTGACCCATAGCCGTCCAGTGGCGGTCAGCGCTCCTGCCCACACAGCGTCGCCGCCAATGCCGCCCACATCGAATGCATCCACGAAGGTGAAGGCCGTATCGAACTGCGCCAGGAAAAGGTCCGTCTCGAAAGCCGAGGTGCTGCTCAGCAATGCAGTGCCCGCACCCGGATCCATGTCCACATCGATGTCGCCGAATTCACCGGCCAGGAAGAGGTGGTCCTGATCATCCACCAGCACCGTGAAACCGATGTCGCTCGATCCACCGCCGATGCGCAGGCCCCGGATGTAATCGCCCGCTGGGGTCAACTTCACCAGTATGATGTCCTGGCCTGCGCCGCTGCTGAACGTCTCTACGTCCGGCCCCGGATCCAGGTCGACGGATGCGCTGTTTGCGTAACCGCTCAGGTACACGTCGCCATTGCTGTCGGTGGCGATCGCGTAGCCGAGATCGCCGCCCGTATCGCCGATGCGCTTTGCCCACTGGAAGGTACCTGCCGCATTGAACTTCGAAAGGAACAGGTCGATGCTGCCTGCGCTGCTCAGCGTGGTGGTACCCGGCCCGGGATCGAAATCGCCACCCGTGCTGGAGAAACTGCCGGTAACGTACAGGTCGCCGCTTGCGGCGCGGTGCATGCCTAGGGCGCGATCGGAATCGAGGTTCCCGCCACCACCGAACCCATGACCGAAGAGCAACATGTTGAACGCGTCGTATTTGATCAGGAATGCATCATCGCCCGCAGCCGCAGGCAGTGCCGACACATCGATCGCGGGGTCGGCATCGAAGTCCGCACCATCGTAGTTCCCGCAGATCGCGAAGTCGCCATTGGCTTCCACTTCGATATCCACCGCGCTCTCATCGCCACTACCGCCCACCGTGAAACCGGAGACGAGCGTGCCGTTCAGGTCGTAGCGCACAACGAAGATGTCGCCCGCGCCGAGGTTGGCGAAGGTGAGCGTGCCCGCGCCGGGATCGAAGTCGCCATCGCTGCTCGCGGTGGCACCCACCAGGTACAATTGGTTCCCGCTCACCTCCACGCCGTAGGCCGCATCGAAACCGGAGCCACCCGCGCTGAAGGCCCATTGCAGCACACCGGCATCGTTGAACTTGGCGAGGAAGACATCGTTGTCGCCGGCCGATTGGAGTATGGTGGTACCCGCTCCGGGGTCCGCATCGAACCAGGCGGTGAAGCTGCCCGTCACGTACACATTGCCGTTGTCGTCCACCGCAATGTCCTGCCCCGCATCGTACGTGGTGTTGCCCATGGCGAAAGCGTGGTGGTAGGTGAACTGCGCATGCGACCGTGCCGCAAGCGCGAAGAGCAGGAGGGTGGCGAGGTGTTTCATGATAGCAAGCAAGGTAGCCCGGCAGTTTGCACGGGGACCAGCTTTCGTCACAAGACCTTACGGTCAGCACCGCTCCCTACTGCTTCACGAACCGCAGACGCGCCAAGCCTCCGGGTCCACGCACGCGCGCCACGTAGATACCAGCGCCCAGATCGTGGATGTCCAGTTCCAGACCCTCGCCGTTCCGGCGGGATGACAGGTGGTGCACTGCGCCCGTCATGTCCATGACTTCCACGATCGTCCCTGATGGTGCGAGAGCATCGCCCGCGATCATCACGTGGTCGTCGGCCGGTACCGGCCAGACATGCAAAGGCGTGTCTTCGTGTTCCGCGCTCCCGGTGATCACATCCGAACAATACACGCTCGTGTTCAAGTTGTAAGGGGTGGTGGTGGGCGTGAAGGCCGTTACCACTGGCACTTCGGTGGAGAAGGGCACCAACGCATGCACACCCGATGTGAAAGGCAATGGCCCCAGCGATGGTGGTGCGTATGGAAAGAGGTTGCAGGAGCTCACACCCGACGTATCGAGCAACATGATCTTCCTGAACGGGTTTAGGCCATCGTGGTATTCGATGGAGAGCAGGAACTTCCCATCGGATTCGGTAACGCCGAGCACACGCGCGGAACTGCTCGTGTTGAAGTGCAGCGAATCCGCCCAGAGCAATGAGCCGTCCGGGGTGATCTTCTGGATCAAGCCATCGGTGTGCAGGTTGAAGGTGGTGTAGTAAAGCATGGTGGCATGGCCGCCGGCCAGCAGGTAATTGCCATCGCTCAGGGGACGGACCCCGATCCGCGTCAACCACGGATTCTCCAATTCGCGCGTGGCCAGCAGATCGCCGTTGGCGGGGTCGAGCGTAAGCCAGGCGTGGCGTGTGGGCCATTCGTAGCCACCACCATTGTGTACCCACGTTGTATCTCCGTAAGCGCAAAGGAGGTGCAGGTCGCCGCCGGTGCCGAGCACCAGGTTCCCGGTCGCGACTTCCTCCGGCGCGGTGTACCACCGGCACCAGCTTGCACCGAATTGGCTGTCGGTCTTCATCACCAGGAGGGTGTCGACACCTCCGGCTATCAGCGCGTAATAACCACCATCGTCCGCGGGGACCAATTGGATCACATACACATTGTCAGAGCAGCTCTTCGCCCAGATCACGTTGCCCGCTCCATCCAGGTGCAGGAAACCTTGCACCTCATCCAACACTCCCGTGGTGTCGTAATACGATGTCTGCACCACATAACCCTGTGGCATCGTCCAGCCGATGGCACCGGTGTAGCAGCCTGCCGCGTGGTAGCCGGGCAGCATGTAGCTGTTGGCCCAGAGCAAATTGTGCGCGGCATCCCAGGCGCTCAGCACGGCATGCGAATTCGCCGATCCAGGAGGTTGCGCCTCGACGGCCATGACAGTGCGGCCGGCCGCGTCCTGCAAGTACCCGCGCCGCGTGATGTCGTAACCGGGAACGTTCACCGCGCTTGCCACCAACGGGGCGCCAGTGGCATCCAACGTGGCGAAGAAGGTGTTGCCCCCGTAGATATTGCCTGCGAAGCCGATCGTACCATCGGTGTTCAGCACCGAACCTGAATTGGCGTAGATCCCGCTCACGTTCCGGATGAAGCCCTGCTGGGCCGATACCAGCGCGCATGTACTTGCGGCGAACAGGAAGAAGGCCGCACGTGCGAAGTGCTGGCGTGGGGAAGTCGGGATGGCGCTCATTGTTCCTTAGACGTATGCCAGCGAGAATGTTGCCTTATTCCTGACGCACCCCCCAGCCATAGCTCGGTCATTACAAGTGATGAGGCCCGCGAGCGCCCAAAGCAATACGTTCGGTACGTTGATCCAGCACCCATGAGATCCCACATCCTCTTGTGCAGCGCTGCTCTGTTATGCGGTGCGCGACCGGCTTCGGCCCAGGCCACGGACAAGCTCTACTTCACGCACTCCATGGTCATGAACGACTATTATCTGGCCACTTATGATCTGGCCACGGGGGTGGTCGACGACCTGGCACAGATCCCCGTAAGCACGTCCTCCCTCATCAGTTCCTGCATCGATGTCGCCGGTGCGCGCTACTACTTCTGTAGCGGCACTGCGCTGGCGATGATGGATGCCCTGAACGTGCTGCCCTCGCTGATGGTGTCGTTGCCACTGCCACCCGGCACCAACTTCAGGGCCATCGAGTACGATCCCTGCGACTCCATGGTCCTGGGCATCGTGCAGGATTCCGATAGCACGCGGTTGATGCGGTACGATCTCTTCGGTACACAGCAGCTGACGTATGTGGCCACGCTCGGCGCCGTGATGGCTTTCCCCGGTGGCGGGCAGGCGTTGTTCGACCCGGTGTCACGCCTGTACATGATCCGCCATGCCGATGGGTTCATGGGCGTTGATGTGTCCACCGGCGCCATCGTGTACGATACACCGATCAATGATCCACCCGGCTTCACGCCGCTGCATCACCTCGCATACGATTGCAGCACTCAGCGGATCTACGGCACGGCCGTGGGGCCGGGTGTGGAAGGCGGCAGCGGCAAGCACCTGTGCAGGTTGGATCCCGGCACCGGCGATGTCACCGTGCTGACCACCGCTCCCGTCCAGAACGGCATCTACAAACCCTCCAGCGGCGGCACCTGCATCGACCAGGCCAACGGCACTTTCTATTGGAGCGCCGCGGGCGACAGCATCGTGGGTGCCGACCTGTCCAACGGCGCAGGTACCTATGCGCAGGCAGCCACCGACGGCTACGTCTACCTCATCGAGCACTTCTCTTGGTGCAACTGTTCAGCAGCCGCTGTTCACGAGGCAAGGCCTACGACCGTCGGCTTGACGATAACACCCAATCCGGCGGTGAACACCTTGCACATTTCCCGTGATGCTGGCGCTGCATGGATCACCGTGCACGATCACCTTGGCCGCGTTGTCATGTCTTTCGGTACGCGGGGTACCGATACCGAAGTGGACGTGAACCACCTGAACCCCGGTGTGTATGTGCTCCGCGCCGATGGCGCGTTGGCCGGGCGGTTCGTGATCAGGAGGTAAGGGCCAGTGTGGGAGGGTACGGCCCGAGCGTATACGGGCGTAGCGTTGTTCGCCCCCTTACTCCCTCAAAAAGCAAAAGGGTGCCGCCCCAGCCGGGACGGACACCCCCCTTTCACCAGTAGCGATCAGCGAACGCTGATGCTATGGCTTTTCGGCTTGCTCTCTTCGGTCTTCGGGATCGTGAGGCGCAGCACGCCGTTCACGTAATCGGCGGTGATGGACTCGGTCTTCACCGTTTTGGGCAGCACGAAACTGCGTTGGAAGGCGCTCCGGCTGAACTCTCTGCGCGTCCAGCGCACTTCACCTTTGTGCTCTTCCTCTGTGTGCTCGCCGGCGATGGTCAAGGTATCATCCACCATCTCCACCTTCAGGTCCTTCTTGTCGAAGCCGGCTGCCTGCACATCCACACGGAAGTGCTCGTCGGCTTCCACGATGTTCACGCGCGGGGTGAAGTCGCTGTTGCCGTTGTGCCCGAAAAAGCGGGCGATGTCCGAGCCGAAGATCTCGCTGGCCAGGCGGTCCACCGGCGAGGCTGTGCTCGCGGGCGTACGGTATTTCACGAGTGTCATGGTGTTGCGGTTCTTGGTTGTGGCCACCCTTCGTCAATGCAAATGCCAACCGCGCTACACTGTCAACTTGTACAACACCGGCTGCAATTATTTCAAGCCCGTGCTCGCTTCGGCTGTCGGAATTGCAGGGCCTGGAACGGTTCGTCTTACTTCTTCACTAGTGATGGTGTTCCCCGCTTCCCTTCGTCAACTCGCTGAGCAGGTAGTATGCTCCTTTGATCACCACCTTGGCCTCGGCCGGTAGCTCGCCCAGCAGCACGATCTCGGTGTAGCCCAACTCGCTTGCGCCGGTGCGCACCTGCACCTGCTTGTAGGTGTTCGGCTCGTCCTCCACGAAGATGAAGTGGTCATCGCCGTTGCTCACCACGGCTTCGCTGGGCAGGCTCCAAGCCTGTGTGCTGTCGGTCATGATCAGCGCTTCGATGTACATGCCGGGCAGCAGCTCTTCGGAAGTGTCGTCCAGCTTCGCGTGGGCGATGATCGCTTGCTGGTCGCTCTCGAAGGCCTTGTTCATGCCGAAGATGGTGGCGGTATGCTGACCCACGGGCTCGCCCGCGTGACCGAAGACGACCTTCTGTCCGACCTGCACGCGAGCGAGATCCTGCTCAAAAACATTCAGGTCGATGTGCAGGCCGCGATTGTCCACAACGTCGAAGAGCGGTTTGTTGGGTTCCGCGAATTGGCCGAGGGTGATGCCGATGTGCGTGAGGTTGCCGCTGATCGGTGCGCGCAGCGCGAAGGTGGAGCGGATGGCTTCGGGCGAAAGGCGCGCGGGGTCGGTGCCGAACATGCGTAGTTTGGCGGCCATGGTGGCTGCACGTGCGTTCGCGCTGGTCAATTCGGCTTGTGCACGTTCCAGCGTCTTGGTCGCGTTGATCCGATCGGTATGCAGATCCTGCTGGCGCTTGAGGTCCGAGGTGAGCACAACGAGGTTCGCCTCGGTTTCGAGGTAGTCCTGTTGCAGTTGCAGGAACTCGAGGTTCTCCACAGTGGCGAGCACCTGGCCCTTCTCCACGCGCTGGCCTTCCTGCACGGGGATGTCGCGCACAATGCCACCGATGAGCACGCTCACCTGTGCGCTCTTGTCGGGTGGTAACATCAAGCGGCCGTTGGCTTTCAGCGCGGTCTTCAGGCCGCGCTTCTCCATGGTGCCTGTTACCAGACCGATGGCCTTGATCTGGTCGGCGGTCAACGCGACTTCCGCTCCGTGCTCTTCACCATGCTCGTCGTGGTCTTCGTCTTTGCCGGCCGCTTCAGGGGCACCGCCGCCACAGGCGGTGAGCAAGGCCGCGAAAAGAAGGAAAGGAAGAATGCGCAGGGTCGCGCTCTTGGGAATGCTATGCTGTTTCATCGGGATCTTGTTAGAGGCCCTGGAGGGCACGCAGGTGAAGGATGGTGAGCGCGAGTTCGAAGCGGACGCGCAGGTATTCGGTATCGATGCGGTAGGCCTGCTCGATACCTTGACCGGATTCGATGTAGCCGATGTCGCCAGCGCGGTAGGCGCGTTCGGCGTCGCCCCGCAAGGTGGCGGCCAGTGCAGCGCCCGTGCCTTCGTAGTAAGCGAGGCTGGCGCGCAACTGCGCGAGCTGCGCTTGCGCGCGCGTCAGTTCGCTAACGCGTGTGCGCCGCAGGTCTTCGAGCTGTTGTGCCGCCATTTCGCTGCGCAACCGTGCGGCCTTGGTGCGCGCGCCTTGTCCTGTGCCTGGTATGGGGATCGATGCGCCGATCACATAGCCGGTGAACGGTGCGTCGCCATCGAGTGTCTGGTAGAAGCCGCCGCCTTGCAGCGATGGTGCCCAGTTGCTGCGCTCCAGTTTCCATTCCTGTTCCGCGAGCAGCACGCGTTGTTGTTCCTGTACGAGCAACGGGTCGCTGCCCCCGCCGGGGTCGGGCGCCCGCGCTGTGGAAGTCAGCGCGGCGGTATCCGGACCCGCACCGTTCAGGGCACCGGTCCAACGTTCCACTTCGGCGGCATAAGCGGCCATGTTGCCTTCTGCCTGTCGCAATTGCATACGCGCACCATCGGCGCTGCTTTGCGCCGAGACCTTCTCCAAACGACCGGTCTCGCCGAGTTCGAACCTGCGCGTTGCGAAGGCCGCGAGCACGGCATACGAACTGTCCAGCCGTTGCAGGATGCGCACCTGTTCCTCACCCATGGCCCATTGCAGATAGGCACCGCCCGCGCTCTCTTTCACGACAGCACGCGTGCTGACCTGTTCCGCCTCGGCCAGGCGCATGCTTTCCTTCAGGAAGTTGGCGCGCTGCGCGATGGTGGTGGGGAAGGGTATGCCGGTGGTCGCCTGGAAGTTGATGTCGTTGACACTGCCGTTGATCTGCCCGCTTTGCAATTGGGCATTGATCGGATCCAACTGGAAGGCTGTCCTGCGCAGGGCTTCTTGCTGCTGCACGTTCAGTTCGGCAGCGGTCATCGCCGGGTGCGTGCGGACCGCACGGCTTACGGCGCTGTCCAAGGACAGCACCGGTCCCTGTGCTTGCGCGCTACCACCGATCAGCAGGAAGAGACATATCGATAGTGCGGCCATCGGCGTATTGCCACTGCCTTTCTTTCGCCTGCGGGCGAACACCAAGTGGTACAGCACAGGCAACACCACCAGGGTGAGCAGGGTGCTGCTGAGCAGTCCACCGATCACCACTGTGGCGAGCGGGCGTTGTACTTCGCTGCCTTCGCTATTGCTCAATGCCATGGGCAGGAAGCCCAAAGAGGCCACCGCCGCTGTTGCCAGCACGGGACGCAAGCGCGCAAGCGTACCCTTCAGCACGCGGCCTGTAACATCATCCTCGCCCTCCAGCTGCAGCTTGTTGATGTAGCTGATGAGGACGATGCCGTTGAGCACCGCCACCCCGAAGAGCGCGATGAAGCCCACACCCGCACTGATGCTGAAGTCGAGCCCGCGCAAAGACAACGCGAAGATCCCGCCCACGGCCGCCATGGGAACGGCGCTGAAAATGATGAGCGCTTCCTTGATCGAACCGAAGGTGAAGAAGAGGAGGATGAAGATCAATGCCAGCGCAAGCGGCACCGTGAGTGTCAAGCGCGCGCTTGCTTCCTGCAGGTTCTTGAAGGTGCCGCCGTACTCCACGTAGTAGCCTGTGGGCAACTTCAGCTTCGCTTCGATCGCCTCCTTGATGTCCAAGGCCACGCCCTGGATATCGCGGCCACGCGTGTTGCATTCGATCACGATGCGGCGCGCGCCCCCTTCGCGGCTCACCTGTGCGGGCGCACTGCGGAAGACGACCTCCGCCAATTGCCCCAGTGGCATCTGCGACCCGTTCGGCAAGGGAACGAGGATGTTCTTCACCTTGTCGGCATCGGCATCGCGCATGTCGGCCATGCGCACCACCAGGTCGAAGCGGCGTTCGCCCTCGTACACCACGCCCGCCTTGCCACCGGCCAATGCAGTGTTGAGCACGCGGTTGAGGTCGGCGATGTTGAGGCCATACTGCGCAACGCGTTCGCGGTCGTAGTCCACCACGAGCTGCGGCATGCCCACCACCTGCTCCACCTTGATGTCCGTGGCACCATCCACGGTGCCGATCAGCGCCGCCACCTGGTTGCCGCTGGCGAAGAGCTTGTCGAGGTCATCGCCGTAGATCTTCACCGCGATGTCGCTCTTCACGCCGGCGATCAGTTCGTTGAAGCGCATCTGGATGGGTTGTTCGAAGCTGAGGTTCATGCCGGGGATCACGCTCATCTTTTCGCTCATCCGTTCGGCCATCTTTTCGCGGTCTTTGGTGGTGGTCCATTCGTCCTTGTCCTTCATCACGATGATCACATCCTGGCTCTCGATGGGCATGGGGTCCGTGGGTATCTCGCCCGATCCGATCTTGCCCACGACTTCCGTGACTTCCGGGAAATTGTCCAGCAGGATCTTCTCCAGTTCGTTGCCCACCGCGATGCTCTGGGAGAGGTTGCTGCCCTGGCGGATGGTGACGTTGGTGGCGAAGTCGCCCTCGTCCAGTTCGGGTATGAACTCGCCGCCGAGGCGGTTGAAGACGAACACCGATACCATGAGCAGCACCACCGCGCTGGCGACCACCATTCCGCGACGATGCAGCAGTGCCTCCAGCTTCGGCGCATACCACTTCTGCAAGCGGCGGATCATCCGCTCGCTCCAGCTCTCGGTGGCCGGTATGCTGCGGCCCATGAAAATGGACGCGGCCCACGGCACATAGGTGAGGCTGAGCAGCAGTGCGCCTACAATGGCGAAGCTCACCGTGAAAGCCATCGGCCGGAACATCTTGCCCTCGATGCCGATGAGGGCGAAAATGGGCACGTACACGATGAGGATGATGAACTGCCCGAACACGGCGCTGTTCATGATGCTGCCTGCGCCCTTGATCGTCTCCACATCCATGTGCTCACGTGACAGGCGCTTGCCGGCGAACCGCTCATGCAGGGCGAACATGAGACCCTCCACCACGATCACCGCCCCGTCCACGATGAGGCCGAAATCCAGCGCGCCCATGCTCATCAGGTTGGCGCTCTGCCCGGCGATCACCATGCATCCGATGGCGAAGAGCAAGGCCAGTGGTATCACGCTGGCCACGATGAGGCCCGCGCGCCAATTGCCGAGCATCACGATCAATACAGCGAGCACGATCAGCGCACCCAGCAGCAGGTTCTCTTCCACCGTGCCGATGGTCTTGTTCACCAGTTTGGTGCGGTCGATGAAGACATCCACGTGCACGCCTTCGGGCAAACCGCGCTGCACCTCTTCCATGCGCTCCTTCACCCGCGTTACCGTGGCCAGGGCGTTCGCGCCTTTCAGCATCAGCACCACGCCGCCCACGGCCTCGCCTTCACCGTTGCGCGTCATGGCCCCGTAGCGCACCGCGCTCCCGAACTTCACTTCGGCCACATCGCGGATGCGCACCGGACTTCCACCGCGCGCGCTCACCACGATGTTCTCCATGTCCTTCAACGAGGTCACGATGCCTTCGCCACGGATGAAGTAGATGTTCGGACCCTTTTCGATGTAGCTGCCACCGGTGTTGCCGTTGTTGTTCTCCAGTGCGGTGAACACATCCAAAAGCGTAAGCCCCGCGCCCGCCAACCGACGCGAGTCCACACTTACCTCGTACTGCTTCAGCAGGCCACCGAAGCTGCTCACATCCACCACGCCTTGCACACCGAGCAGTTGCTTGCGCACGATCCAATCCTGCATCGTGCGCAGTTCCATGGCGTCGTATTGCCCCTTGTGGGCACTGTCAACAGCAAGGGTGTATTGGTAGATCTCGCCGAGACCCGTGGTGGGCGGGGCCATTTCCGGCTTACCATAGTCCGCGGGGATGTCGCCCGAGGCTTGGTTGATGCGCTCGCCCACGAGTTGGCGCGCCACGTTCAGCGGCACATCGTCCTTGAACACCACCGTCACCACGCTGAGGCCGCTGCGGCTGGTGCTGCGCAGTTCCACCACGTCGGGCAGGTTCTTGAAGGCCTGTTCCAGCGGGAAGGTGATGAACTGCTCCACCTCCTGCGTGGCGAGGTTGGGCGCAACGGTGTTCACCAGCACCTGGTTGTTGGTGACATCGGGCAGCGCGTCGATGGGCAGCTGCGTTACGGAGTAGGCGCCCCAGCCGATGAGGGCCAACAGCAGCAAGCCGGTGATGAGCTTGTTGCGAACGCTGAATGAAATGATGCGGTCGATCATGCGGAAAGGACTTCAGTATGGAACGAAGGGGAAATGGCCCGCTATGGGCAGGCAGGCCCGGTCAGCCCAGGCGGATCATGCAGGATCGGTCCGCCATTCGGCGGACCGGATCAGGCTTTGGGTGGGTTCCACACCCCGCCGGTGAAAGCACCGGAGGCGATGGGCAGTTCGGCCACGCCCAAGGTGGTCATGAGCGGCACGAGGGCGATCGATGAAAAGCGCTGCTCTGTCGTCAATGCGACCATTCCGCTGCACGCACAGAATTCGCCATTGCAACCCTCATCGAAGGGAGTATGGTCGTGTGCGTTGCCTTCTTCATGGTGTGTGCCTTCCGCATCGTGGTGACCCAGATCGCTGTGGTGCTCCAGGAAGTGGAGGACCACCTCGGGCACACGCACCCACTCGTGCAATTCCATGGCGCTGAAGCCATAGAGGGCAAGAGTGAGGGCGAAGAGCAGGCGTTTCACGGGAGCGAAAGTAGGGGCTTCAACGGGAGGACCATCGTTGGTGTTGCGACCATGCTGAACCCTGCACGTGCTCAGCTGTGCCCGAGCACCTCTCGGGTTACTGACCTACATCGTTATTGCAGAATAGAGGTCATTCCCGTACCGGCACAACGATCTGACCGGTCAAGGATGGATCGGTGTGGTTCCACTTCGGGGTGAAGTGGTTGTACAACGGGGCGAAGTAGTTGTACAACGGAGCAATGAGGTTGCACTTCGGGGCAACGCGGTTCCCGTTGCCCGGCCCGGGTTGCGGTAGGTCATGAAATAATTCCCCTCGCACGCGATCGCAAACCCTGCCGTGTACGCTCTGCAGCCCTTGCCCCACGGCCGCCTGCATAACCGCACGACTTGGTTGCGCGTAGCAGCGGTTGGCGTTGCCGGTACCACCAGCTTGAGCGAGCCCCTTATCGGTATGGCCGCCGCGTGAGCGACCAGCACTTCAGGCAACAGCCCCGGCCGAAAGGCCGGGGCTGTTGCGTTCGGGGAGGTAAGTGTTGAAAACGACGGGTCAGGGACCCTGGACCGACAGCCGAACCCGATCACCGACCGCCGACAAGTCGGGGTGCAACACAACTCGGCGGACAACACAAGTCAGGACCCGCGCTGGTGGCCAGGTAAGGCGGAATGGGGCGAAACAACCCCAGGTCGGGCCAATACGGAATATACCCGATCCCGGGTATTGTGGGCGTAGGGCGGGTTAGCGTGCTTGGCCCTTGCTCCGGTGCGCGCTTTGTTGCTCACTGGCAAAGCAGCCTTTCACTCATCCCAACTGCTCCTCATGAACATGCAAATGCTGCAACACACGTTGCTATTCTCCAGTTTCATTTTTCCATTAATGATCACCGCCCAGACCCGTACGGAGGTCACCTTCGGCTCCCAGGAGTTCATGGCCGCTGACCAACAGGAAGTTCCCGAGGGGGAAAGCTGGGTGCTCACCGAAATGAGCGGGCATGGAAAGTTGACGATCGCCACGGGGTTCGGTGCCACGGTGATACTTACCGCGCAGTCCGGGAGCGGTGCCCCACATACGGTGATGCTCGTGCTGCAGGGGTCAAGTGAACCCAGTGCCAGCACTTATCTGTACGCCACGCTGCCGTTCGTACTTCCTGCCGGCACCAAGGTCACCTTCAGTACGGAGGCCGGCGACCTCATCCGCGTGGTGCAGGTAAGGCCATAGCAACATGGAACACATCGAGACCAAGAGCGCGATCGTAGAGCGCATGAACCCCGACCTGGTGATATGCAGGTACAAGCCCGGTGTGAAGGTGGACGCTGCCGCCGTGCGGGAGAACCTTGAGGCCCGCAAACGATTCCCCGGCAAGGAACCGTACGCCGTCATCGGGATCTTCCCGGAGGACGTGGACTTCGACATGTCGCTGCTCAACACCGATCACTACAAGAACGTGGCCGTGAACGATGTTACCAGCTTGCTGGCGATCGTTGCGGAAGGCAGCTTGTTCGAGAACATCGCGGAACTGTTCTTCGCCTACCACCCGCAGAGCTTCTCCACACGCGTTTTTTCCAACATACAGGATGCGCTTATCTGGGTGGAAGAGCGCAGGGCCTTGCTCAAGAGAGCATAGATGAACACGGCAAGTGTGTTGGCTCTCCTGGCGATCCTGGTCAGTGCGGCCGGCCTCCTCCTTTCCGTTATGAACTACCAGCCGGCCAATTCAATGCTCGTCCTTCGCAACAGGGCGGAGGATCGCACACTTCGCGAGCGGGACAAGCGTCATCATCGCGTTTCGCTTGCTGGTTTCACCATGTTCGGTGTTGGCATCATCCTGCAGCTGGTCGCGTTTTTCCGGGCGCCGTGAAACCCAGGGATCGCAGGCCTGCTTTCACCAGTGCAGCACCAACTCCTCGAAGGCATGTACAGTTCGGCAGGGGTTGTTGCGTTCGGGCGCATGCGCCCGTTCACGGTTTTCCAGTGGACTCTTTTTGAAGGCGCTCATCGTACGCCTTCAACACGGCAGCCTGCTGTGCCTTCATCTTCTCAGTGAAGTCACGGTCCCACGTGAAACCGCCGGTGGCACTGTTGTAACGTGCCCGCCCGAACACCGGTGATAGCGCCGAGGCATCCACCTCCGGCACGATCGGCAGCAACGTGGCTTCAATGTTCATCCCGAAACCTCCCACCCAGATGGAGTCGTGCGGAACGTTCATGTCGATAACGACCGCCTTCGTGTGGAAACCCTCCGAGCTGAACTCCACCGCATAGATGCACTCCCTGCTCAGGACAAGGTCGTAGCGTCCACGTCCATCGCGCCCGCCACGGACCACATGCAGGCTGTCGTCCACATCGACGGCCGTTACGGAATACGCTTTCAAGGTGTCGCCGGATGCGTAGTCCTTCACCACGCCGTACACGTACATCAAGCTGTCCTGCCCGCAGGCGGGCAGGCTGCCAGCAATCAAGCCCAGCACCACGACAAGTCGCGCGCAGATGCCAGGCTTGGGAAGTGCTGGGGGTGACATCGGCAGAAATGTAGAGCGGAAGGGGAGGGTGGTCCAAAGCGCGTGCACGAGGGAATTTCCGCGACGTGCGGCGCGGCTCCCCATTCTCCGGCGGATCTGATGGCCCGGTCGTGAGCGTTGCAGGAGAGAGATCCGACCCGCTTGCACGAATTGTCGTGCAGACCTCGATCTGTTCCGGCTGGAACGGACCGCGCCACGAACAAATACCAACTAAGGGTGATTGTGCGCTTCGCTGGATGGGTCGTGCTTTGACCGCACAAGAACCCAACCCCTATCCCATGAGAACAACTGAACGCCCATGGCTGCTGATCCCGGCCCTGGTCTTTACGATCATAGCCGCGGCACAGCCGGACAGCTGGAGCGCCTTGCACAACTACGGCACCACCGGGCCCACCTCGCCACCATCGCGCTACGATGCAATGGCTTTCAGCATCGGCACCAAGGGGTATATCTGCGGTGGTGCAACGCGCAACGATCTGTGGGAATACGACCAGTCCACAGGTACCTGGACCCAGCGGGCCAGCATACCCAACGCGGGCTCCACCATCCATGGCGGCCTCCGCAGTAGCGCCGTCGCTTTTTCCATCGGCACTTCCGGTTACGTGGGCACCGGTGCGTTGGGCATGACCGGAACAGCAACGAACGATTTCTGGGAGTTCCAGCCCGCGGGCAACGTGTGGGTGCAGCGCGCCAACTTCAGCGGTGGTCCGCGCACGAACGCAGTTGGTTTCTCGGTCGGTAGCAAGGGCTACATCGGCACGGGAAATAACCAGTTCGGTGCGTCGCAGGACGATCTGTGGGAATATGATCCGGGCACGGATGCATGGACGCCAAGAGCGAACGTTCCTGGAGGCGGGCGTTACTCGGCCGTCGCCGTGTCGCTTGGCACGAAGGCCTACGTTGGCACGGGACTGATCGGTCCGAACCACGCGAACGATTTCTGGGAGTACGATCCAACGGGCGACACGTGGACGCCACTTGCGCCCATGAACTCCGATGGCCGCTTCGAGGCCGTCGCCTTCACTTACAACGGCCTCTGCTATGTGGGCACAGGCACCACGCTGCCCAACAACACGACGTTGGACAATGTGGAAGCCTATGATCCGGTATCGGACAGTTGGGCATTAGCGCCGCTCGTACCTGGTGGCACACGCCAGCAGGCATTGGGCCTGACGATAGGGACCAAGGGATACATCGGCACCGGCTACGGCCATACGCCCGGTTATCCGGAGTATGCCGACATGCACGAATTCGACGGTACATGGACCACACTGCCTGAACCGGTGAACGCGGCCGTGCATGCGGCCACCGGGTTCGCCGTGGGCGGCAAAGGATACGTTGTAGGCGGTGTGAGGCAGGATGGGAACCTCACTGCCGAATGCTGGGAGTACGATCCGGGAACGGACAGCTGGAGCCAGAAGGCGAACTACGCCGGTGGTGGCCGACGCGATGCCGTCGGTTTCGCGATCGGTGCCAAGGGCTACGTGGGTACGGGCAACAACTTCTTCACCTTCTACAGCGATCTCTGGGCCTACGATCCGGGCAACAACACCTGGACCGCGTGCACGAGCATCCCGACGAGCGGCCGCAAAGAGGGCTACGCCTTCGTGATCAACGGCAAGGGCTACATCGGTGGCGGCCTGACTTCCACCAACCAGGAGCCGGGCGATCTCTGGCAATACGATCCCGTTGCGGACAGTTGGACGCTGAAAGCCGGGATCACCAACGGAGCTTACAATGCCACAGCTTTCGTGCTCGGCCCTCTCGGCTATGTGTGCAACCCTGCGGGCATTCTCCGCGCCTTCGATCCGGTGGCGAACACATGGACCAATAAACAGTCGCTGTACCGCGGTATCAATAACGAGCGCCACTATGCCGTGGCCTTCGCCATCGGCGGCCGCGGTGTCGTCTCCACCGGCGAGTACGCCGGAGGCTATTACAAGGATGTGTGGGAATACAGCCCTGCGCAGGACACCTGGGCCCAGCGCGCCGATATGAGCGGCCCGGCCCGGAGCAAGGCCGTCGGTTTCGTGATCGATGATGTCGGTTACCTCAGCACGGGTATCGTATTGGGCGGCTATTACCTGAACGACCTGTGGCGCTACGAGCCGCAGGAGGATCAGACCTGCAACGCGGGCAATCCGGTCTATTGCCTGGGCTATCCGGGCAATTATGTGATCTCGAACGTGCTCGGCTACCGCGCACCCGGCAACATTTACACAGCCGAGTTGAGCGACAACAGCGGAAGCTTTGCCACGCCCATACCGATCGGGACTTTCGCAGGCACGGCCTCGGCCGCCATCGAATGCACCGTGCCGCTGGGCCTGCCCTTGGGCGGCGGCTACCACATCCGTATCGTGAGCAGCGATCCGGTGTACATAGGTCCGCCGAGCCCTTCGGAGATCTGGTTGCAGAACACCATCATGTATTACAGCGATGCGGACGGCGACGGTTTCGGCTATCCGAGCGATAGCCTCGAGGCTTGCTATGGGCAACCCCCGTTCTATGCGCCAAACACGCTGGACGATTGCCCCTTCATTTTCGGTCGCATGGGCGATCCGTGCTTCGATGGTGTGTTCCCGAACTACGGCGATACGATCACCGATCAGTGCGAGTGCAGGGGCGGCAACCCCCGTACGCTCGAAATGCATACGGGCGCCAATGGCGCGCAGATCACCTGGGACATTGTGCGGCCCGGGGAGAACAACATCCTGCGGCAAGGACCCGCCACGCCCTATGCGGACAACGCCATTTCAACCGAGACCATCTTCCTGCATGATGGATGCTACCAGCTGCGCGTGCACGATAGCGGTGGCGATGGCATGGGCATCGATGGCGGCTACCTGCTCCATGACGAGAACGGCAAGTTGATCATCAGCAATTTGGAGAACGGCGTGTTCGGCTCGCTGAGCACCATCGGAGCCGAGGGCTTCTGCGTACCCGTGGGCAATGACCAGCTGACACCGAACAGCGCGAACAAGGAGACATGGTTGGCCGCGAGCATCATCCAGGTCTTACCGGACCCTGCGGTGAGCGCCGAGTGGGGCGTTGGCGACCAGACCGACGATGGTTACCAGTTCTGGCTCTTCGATCCCAATGGATCGTACAGCCGTCGCGTCCTGCGCAATCACGCCACCAGTGGGAGCATCGCCGGTGCCAACGCGCTGCGTGCCACCAAATTGCAGATCAGCACCATCAACACCAACCCCGTTCCGGCTGATGTGCTCCTCAATGTGCGTGTGCGCAGCCTGGTGAACGGACAGTACGGTGACTTCGGTCCCGCCAGCCGGTTCCGCATGTTGTCCACCACGTCCTGCCCGCTCACCAAATTGGAAGACGAAGGCGCGCATTTCAGTTGCGGGGGCTATTACAACCTCACGAGTTCGCAGAAGGTCTGGGCCAAGGTTGTTACCCGGCCTGCCGTGGGCGGCGGTACACAGGTGGCCAACAAGTACCAGTTCGAATGGTCCGACCCGGATCATGGCTACCTGCGGACCATCGCCACCACCACCCCTGCGCTGGTATTGAGCGTGTGGGGAACGAACCCGCTGATCCCTTGTAGGAATTACAACGTGCGTGTGCGGGCCAGCTTCGACAACGGTGTGAACTACTGTCCTTGGGGACCCTCGTGTGGGGCCTACATCTATAACCAGCAGTGCTTCCCGGGCTTCAGGCTCGAGGAGGCTCTTGCCGGAACTGCCGAGGCACCCACGCTGCTTGTTTATCCCAACCCGAACAGCGGTGAGCAGTTCGCGGTTTCGATGAGCGGTATCGCCGCGGATCTGGAGGTTGTGCACTTCGTGGTGTTCGATGCTTATGGCAAGGAGGTGCTTGCGCGCGAGTTGCCTGCCGATGGTGGTACTGCCGTGGACATCATCCACTTCGACACCAAGCCGGCCACGGGCGTTTATGCGGTGAGCATCACGGCCGGTGAAGAAACCTTCATGCAGCGACTGGTGATCCAGTGATCGCTCTGCCGTACCAACACGATCGGCCTCCACACGGGGGCCGATCGTGTTAACGGGCGGAACGCAATACAAACAGCAACCTTTGCAGCATGAAGACCAAGCTCGCGTGCGCCTTGTTCCTTCCGTTCATCACGTTCGTGATCGTGGGTTGTGCTACCCCTCCGCCAGCGACAACACCAACCTCGGCCACGGACACCGGCCCGACGACCGCTGTTCAACCTGCTTCTGAAACCTCGGACACATCGAGCGTCATCGGTCAATACCCATCGGCTGCCGAGCATGCCAATACCGTGCTCACCTCGGCCGTGATCGCTGCCCCCAATGGAACCTTCGGCTACGAGATCAAGAGCGATGGCAAATTGCTGATCCACCAGACCAACTTGCCGGGCCAGCCCGGTGTGGAAGGCTGCAGGACGAAAGCCGACGCCGAGGCGCTCGCCGCGTTCGTGATGGTGAAGATCAAGGAAGGACAGATGCCACCGACCATCTCCACTGAGGAGTTGAAGGGGCTCGGGCTGCTGCCCTGATCACTGGGTTGTGCGTCATCCTGCGTGATCGCAGAGCAAATGCGGTGTAGTCCTTTTTGATGAGGCGGGGCCGTTCATGGAGAGTACTTCGGCCTCCGTACAAAGCGCTCCGGAACATGAAAGCCAACTTCACCCGCGCCGGGGCCAGCGGTCTTCGACTGCTCGTTGCAGCGCTCATCAGCGTTGCTCCGCTGTCGCGTTCCTTCGCACAACCCACCTTCATACCCGATGTGCAACTGCGCGATTACCTCAATGACCTGGTGCCCGGCTGTGTGGATGGCAGTGGTTACCTCGACCCGGCATTCCCGGGCGTGCAGCAGATCACCGAGTTGTACCCGCTGAGCAATTGCGAAGATCTTACGGGCCTGGAACAGTTGGCAGGTGTGGAATATATGAAGGCCGGGAACTTATGCGTCGGTTGCAACACACCGGAGGTGCTGGTCTTCCCACCGAACCTGAAGCATCTCTGGCTGGAGAACTTCTATACGGGGTTGTTGGATGGCGTGGTGATGTTACCCCCACTACCTGCTCCGCTGCTCACCCTGCGGATCAATGACAAACTTTTCAGCGATACGATCGGTTTCTCCTCCTTCCCGCCTGCGTTGGAACGCTTGGAGTTGGTGAGTTTTTTTACTGGCTGCCCCTTACTTCGCCAGCCTTCCTGCAATGCCCTCGACGCTCAGGTATGTTGCCTTTTTTCAAGTGACGATCGAGGAAGTCCCTGCCTTGCCAGCTGATCTGGATTCATTGGTCTCGTGGGTGTGGTACCCGAGCGGCCCGATGACTGGATTTCCGGCCGGATTGCACCACCTCGAATGGACAAGCTTGGATTGCCTCCCGCCCCTGCCCGATGGCTTGGAGACGTTGTACACCAACTCGCAGGAGTGCTTGCCGAACATGCCCAGCGGGCTCACTGCAGGAACTGTGAACTGGGGGCCCGCTACAAGTGCCCCGGTGTGCGGCCCTCTCGACGATTGTCCGCCCGCACTCTTGATCACGAACGTGGGTACTGCGGAAGAGGGTGTGGACATTCTGCAGGTCTATCCGAACCCGGCTACGGATCAACTGATCGTGAGGCTACCTCGGAACACCACGGCCTCGGCGGTTGATGTGCTCGATGTGGTGGGCCGTGTGGTGTTCACCACTATGTTCAGTGGAACACGCGCACAAGTGGATGTGTCAGCACTTCCAGCGGGTATGTACCACGTGCGTGGCGCTGGACAGGTCGCGGGCTTCGTGAAGAGGTGAGACCCACCTCAGGGCGTCCACTTCTCAATACCTCACCATCCGCACAACGGAGCGGTGCCCATCGGCGTGCAACGCGCGCACGAGATAAGTGCCAGCGACTTCCGGCGCCATCAGGGTTCGCACCGCGCCACCGTACTGCGCAATGACTTTTCCGGTCTGATCGAGGAGTTCGATGCTGCGCAACACATCGCGGCTGCGCACATGTATGAACATACCGTTGCCGGGGTTGGGGTATAGCATGAATTCCTGGGCGGTCTCCGGCAAGATATTGGCGATGAGGATGCACTGGTTCTCCACCTCGGCTTCTGAAAGGCACCCGGGTGCGTTGTCGTCTATCGCGGCGATCGGAATGATAGGTGCAAGGACGCGATCACATACGCTTTGCACGTGGCAGATAGCGAGCTGTGGATTGTCGTTGATCTGCAACGAGCCATAACCGATGGTCTGGTCGAGCGCCACGATGTTGGTCAGTGCGTTGTTGGAACTGATCACCAGTTGTCCCACGGTATCCAGTTCCGCGAAACCGTACAGTGAGGTCAACAAAGGATTGTCATCGATCCAGAGAAAGCCGTCCACCTGATCCAGGTCAGGGAACCCGGAGATGATGGTGAGCAGCGGGTTGGCGTCCACGAGGATGCCGCCAGCGGAGTCAAGCTGGTTGAAGCCCGACAGGGAGGTCAGCTCTTCAGCGTCGCTCACCAAAAGATCACCACCCAGGGTGTTGAGCCCGGTGAAGGCACTGATGTTCGCCAGCGAGTGGCCGGTAATGCCCAGGTCGCCACCGATGTGATCCAAGTTGTTGCCCCCGGTGATGATCGTGGCGTAATAGGCGGACATGTGGAAATTGCCACCTACATATTTCAGATCCGGTGGCACCGTGATGAACGTGAGCAGGGGGCTGTTCTGCGTGTTGATCTCAAAACTCCCGTACACGCTGTCCAGCGAGTTGAACCCATAAAACCCGAGCATGTTGAAGTTCATCAGCGCCCACACGTTGCCGCCCACCACCTCCACGTTGTGCAGTCCGCTGAAACTCTCCAAGCTGTCCGTGTACATGACGTGGAGCGTGCCACCGATGCGTTGCAGATTGTCCAGTCCGTTGAAGCCGCGGAAACGCGCGCAATTCTCCACCCACAGGTCGCCACCGATGCGGTTGAGCTGGTCGAAGCCGGTGAAATCACTTGGGCCGGGGAAAGTTCCGGTCATGGTGAGGTTGCCCAGGATCACGTCCACACCACTGAAGGGGGACAGGTCGTTGATGTCGAGCCCGGAAAAGGTGAGGTCGCCGGGCAACGTATCACAGTTCGGAAAGTTGACGCCGTAGGCATCGGCATCGGCTTGCGAGGTGATGGACACATTGCCTGTAGGGCATTGGGCCCGCATCCCCAAACCGGAAAACAGTACGATCGCGGTAACGGTACGTCGAAGAGCCACGGGTCGTAGTGTGTTCACTGGCGCTATGACGCTTCCGACAAGTGAAGGTTGCGCGAAGTTGAACAACGAAGGCATCCTCAGTACCGCACCAAGCGCACAACGGATCGATGCCCATCGGCATGCATGGCGCGCACGAGGTAAGTGCCCGCGACTTCCGGCGCCGTCAGGGTTCGCACCGCGCCACCATACTTCGCAATGACTTTTCCGGTCGCATCCAGCACCTCTATGCTCAGCAACGCATCCGGGCTTAGCACGTGGATCACCGATCCCGTGCTCGGGTCGGGTGATAGCACCACCGAATGCGCCGGGCTTTGTTCGGCGATGCCGGTGCCCAGGTCATCCTCCAGTTTCACGCACCAGAAATCGCCGGCACCGGCGCTGTGGTTGTTCAGCACGTCGCCATCGATGCTCTTGCCGATGCCGGTGACCAGCCATCCTCCCTCCACGCTCGCCACCACGGCATAGCCCTGGTCATCGTCGAAACCGCCGAGAGGGGTTTGCCAGAGCAGGTTGCCATTGTCGTCGATGCGCCAGATCCAATAGTCGGCGTAGCCGATGTTGTTCACGCCGCTCACATCGCCGTCGTCGGTATCGGCATAACCGGCCAGTACAAAGCCGCCTCCGGGTTGTGCCACCACGCGCATGCCTTCTTCGTAGCCGACACCACCATAGGAATGTTCCCACACGATGTCGAACAGCTCATCCACGCGGATCGTCCATGCATCGTAGAAGGAATGGTGCGCGCTGATGTCGCCATCGTTCGAATCGGAATAGCCGGTGATCACGAGGCCGTTGTTGCCGTCCACGGTCAGTGAAGTAGCTACGTCGAAACCACTACCGCCATAGCTCACGGCCTCTAGCAGTGTCCCTGCCGTGTCCGTGGTCAGCAACCAGAAATCGCAGGGGCTGCCGCCGCGATCGTCGATGTCGCCATCGTGGCTGAAGGTGGAACCGGCCATCGCATAACCGTCTTTGTAGTGGATGATCTGGTTGCCGGTTTCGTACAGCGTACCACCGTACGTGTACTGCCATTGCAAGGTGCCGATGCTGTTCACCTTGAACAACCACAGGTCGGCGATGCCATGCTGTCCGCTCACATCGCCATCGTTGCTCCAGGTGCAGCCCGTCACCACGTAGCCGCCATCCGCTGCTTGCAGCACACTGTTCGCGCGGTCCTCGGCGGTGCCGCCATAGGTCTGCTGCCATTCAAGCGCGCCCAGCGCATCGGTCTTCACCAGCCAGCAGTCGTAGTCGCCGTGGTTGAAGGTGACGTTGCCATCGGTGCTGCGCGTGTAGCCCGCCATGAGGAAGCCGCCGTCGTCGGTCTGGATCACGCTCATGCCGTTGTCGTCTTCCGAACCCCCGAAGCATTGGGACCAGGTCATCGACGAGCCGTCGGGCAACAGCCGGCACAACCACGCATCGCCGATGCCCGCGGGTGGATGATGTCCGCTCACGTTGCCACCGTTGCCCGTTGTGAATCCGGTGAGCACATAACTGCTGTCGGCTGCTTGCACCACATCGTAAGCGTTCTCTGCCCCGCCCGATCCCAGACAGCGCTGCCACGCGATGGTGGGTGCTTGTGCGGTGGATGGTCCGACAGCGATCAAGGATGCAACGAGGAGGACGGGATAACGCATGGCCGATGTTTGAGTGAAGGAAAATTAGTCTTCGTGCAAGGCCTTCATCCCAACGCATTAACGGTCCAGCACGATCCAGGGAGCGCGGCAGGCGTGGGCAACCTCCTGTCCATCGGATCGTGTTAGGAGGCAAGGAGGTCACCTTTTTCGCTTGCGCGCATTCAGTGCATGGAACTGCTGCCGACCGTCCATTTTCTTCTGCCCGCATACGGATCGCCGGTGCACCGCGGTTCCCAAGCATATCCACCAACGCACTTTCCCCTTTCCCCTTTCCACTTCCCCCTCTTGGCCCTCCCAACACCAAAACCTTTCATCCATGTTGCGCACAACGATCTTGTCCGCCGCCTGTCTGCTGTACTCCGCGCTAAGCGCGCAAGACTCCGCTACCGGCAAACCCGCGCCTGCTACCATCAACTTCGCGACAGCCTCCAGCGCTATCGATGCGGTTGCGCAGGCGGAACTGCGGGCGATCTGTGAACGGATCGCCCGCGAAAAGCCGGAGCGCGTTTCCATCATAGGCCACACCGATCATCGTGGCAGCCAGCTGTACAACATCGGCCTGAGCGAGCGCCGCAGCGAAGCCGTGCGTGCCGCCTTGGAGCAGTGCGCTCCTGAAGTGGAATTCGACCTGGCCTGGCAGGGTGAGGAAAGCCCGTTGCTGCCCAGCGGCGAAACCGATGATGTGGTGGAGAACCGCCGTGTGGAGATCGCCTGGGAAGTCGCGGAGACCGACGGTGCGGAAGCGTTGCGTCCGAAGGCCATCTCGCCGTTCGCGCCGCTCATTCCCAACGCCGCCGTGCAATTCCAGAACACGACGGTGGATGCCTCGGAGCCTATTGCATGGACAACCGTGGAAGGCGTAACGGTGCGCATCGAAGGCGGGGCGATCGTGGATCGCGACGGCAACCCAGTGAACGGTCCTGTTGATCTCTCCTTCCGGGCCTTCACCGATCCATGGCAGACGATAGCCAGTGGCATCCCCATGCACATCCGAACGGAGAAGGGAATCGAGCATATGGAAAGCGCGTTGATGGTTGAACTGCTGGCCACGCGCAACGGCGAGCCGTTGCAGTTGAAGGATGGTGAACGCATCCGGTACGAGTTGCCGAAGCAGATGGAAGTGGCGCCCGACTTCAAGACCTTCGAGGTGGACGAGGCCACGGGTGAATGGGAGGAAGCGGGTGCGTTGAGCGGGACCACGGCTTCATCGGTCGATACTTCCGCCGCTATGTCGCTTGCCGTGCAGCGCTACATCGATCGTTACAACTACCGCTGGCGGGATCGCGATCGCGACACCACGCGTTTCGATGAGCGCACGGAACTGATGACCTATTGTGGTACCGAAGCCTGTCTCCCCGCATCGAGACCATATGACCGACGCAAGGTCCGGATCACCAGTCCGTATGGCAACAGTATCGCGGCCATCCGCATCGATCTGCTCCCTGGCAACCAGACCTACCATCTGCACACGGGCTTCAAGGTGCAACTGCACGGCAACCGCTTCAACCCCGAGTGGAAGGCCTTTCCGAAGAACATGACCTGGGCCTATGATGGCCCGCTAACCAAGGCGGAGTTGAGCAAGAAGTTCGCGCGCCGTCACTACTACCAGGATGTGCGCTTTGTGCACGATGCCGTCACGGGCACTGCCATGATCCGGTTGAAGGACCGAGGCACCTGGATCGAACTACCCATCGAGGCGGATCTTGCCGAGGCAAGTCTTGCCGAAGTCGGCGGTCTTGCAGTTTGCGAAGCGGCCTATGCCAAGGCGTTGAACGAACGGCGGGCGCAGTACGACCACAGGATCGACATGCGCGTCACAGCCATCCGTACGGAGGACCAGCAGCACCGCAACTATGCCTATAGCAGCGCCAACCCGTTGATGACCCTCACCGAAGCCGACCTGCAGAAACCCGCATTCCACGACTTCGCCCTCGCCTCGCATCGCCGCGCTTTGGCCAATTCTTTCCAATACAACCAAGGCAACGAACGTGTTGCCGCCACGATGGAGAGCAGCGGCTTCGGTATGTGCAATATCGACCGGCTCATCAGCTACGATCGCGTGCAGGAGATGATCGCGCGGTTCCAGAACGGCAGCGATGAGCCCTTCCATTGGACCTCAGCCTATGCTATCAGCGAAGGCCGCAACGCCGTTGTGACCTTATGGGGCAATGGCAAAGCGGAACAGATGCTCGGGATCGCGAAAGGCCGCATGGATTGGTTGGTGCTGAGCGATCCGGATGGCAACCTGGGCCTCGTCGATGGCCGTGACCTGCGCGGTACCGAGAAGGTTGTGACGGTCGCCTACAAGCCCATCCCCAAGGACCTCAGCATGGAAGACCTTCGGGCGAGCGTGCAGCGGTAAGAGAGCAGGAGATGTATGGGATGGCGGGTGTGCTCTTCGCACATTTGCCCCATGCAATTCCTCGATCCCGCCCTTGACGCTTACAGCGAAGCACACTCTTCGGATGAACCGGTCTACTTGAAGGAACTCGGCGGCGAAACCCGAGCCAAGGTTCGCATGCCGCAGATGTTGAGCGGGCACCTGCAAGGGCGCTTCCTCAGCCTGCTCGCGCATCTCGTGCAACCGAAGCTCGTCATCGACATCGGCACCTTCACCGGGTACAGCGCGTTGTGCATGGCCGAAGGACTGCAGCCTGGTGGCATGTTGCACACGATCGACATCAACGGCCAGTTGGCACCCATGGTGAAGCGCTACGTCGAACTGGCGCGCATGGGCGATCGGATCACCGCGCACATCGGCGAAGCGTTGAAGATCATCCCAAGCATCCCCGGCCCGATCGACATGGTCTTCATCGATGCCGACAAGGGCAACTACTCCAACTACTTCGATCTCGTCATCGACCGCGTACGGCCCGGCGGCCTCATTGTGGCCGACAACGTGCTCTGGAGCGGCAAGGTGCTGGACGAGGAGAGCAAATGGGATGACGAAACCGCAGGACTTGTCGCGTATGCCCGTAAGGTGAAGGCCGACCCCCGGATGGAAGTGGTACTGGTACCGCTGCGCGATGGATTGATGCTGGCACGGCGGAAGTAGGCGGGGCCTATCTTGCCCACGATGATCGATCTGCGCAGCGATACCGTTACCAAGCCCACAGCGGCCATGCGAGAGGCCATGGCCAAGGCCGAAGTGGGCGATGATGTCTTCGGTGAGGACCCGACGGTGATCGCGTTGGAGGAAAGGATGGCGGCGCTGTTCGGCCACGAAGCCGGGCTCTATTGCAGCAGCGGTACCCAAACGAACCAGGTCGCCATCAATGTGCACACGCGCCCCGGCGACGAGGTGATCTGCGATGAAGGGGCCCACGTGTACCGCTACGAAGGCGGTGGTATGATGGTGAACAGCGGTTGCAGCGTGAAGTTCGTCAGCAGCGATCGCGGACGCTTCACGGCAACGCAAGTGGAAGCCGCCATCGGTAACTCCGCCGACGTGCATCAAGCGCGCACGCGCTTGGTGAACATCGAGAACTCGGCCAATCGTGGAGGCGGCGCCGTATGGGAATTGGCCGAGGTGAAGAAGATCCGGACACTGTGCAACGATCGTGGCCTCGCCCTGCACATGGACGGTGCACGCATCTTCAATGCGATGGCTGTTACAGGTGAGCCGCCTACCGAATGGGGACGGGCCTTCCACAGCATCAGCATCTGCTTGAGCAAGAGCCTCGGTGCGCCCATCGGTTCCGTGCTGGTGGGCGGCCGCGACTTCATTCGCGAGGCGCGCCGCGTGCGGAAGCGTTTCGGTGGCGGCATGCGGCAAGTTGGTGTCATCGCAGCAGCGGGTCTGCACGCGTTGGAGCACCATGTGGCGCGGCTACCGGAGGATCATCAGCGGGCCAGGCGCTTGGAGTCCGCATTGCTGGTAATGCCGTTCGTGCACCATGTGATGCCGGTGGAGACGAACATCGTCGTCTTCACATTGAAACCGCCCTTCAGTGTGCAGCATGTGCTCAGTGCGCTGCGTGAACGTGGTGTATTGGCCGTGCAGTTCGGCCCGGACATGGTGCGCATGGTAACACACCTCGATGTTGATGATGCGGCCCTCGCGCGTACGATCACCGTGCTCGATGAACTGGCCGTCAGCAACGCATTGGCCTGATCACGCATGGCCAAGGAACCCCTCATCGGCAACATTCCCGGACCGAAGGAAGACCGGGGTTTCTGGCTCGACCTGTCGCTGGCGGTGGTGATGGTGGCCGCTTGGGTGTTGCTGTACTTCGAACTGCAGCACTTGCGCGATGACCGCCGGGCGCAGACCACGGCCACGGCCCGCGTGGAATTGAACAACCTGGAGGTGGCCATGGACGGGTTCTACGACCGCATTTCCGATGACATCCGCGAATTCGGCACTTGGCTGGCACAGGCCTACACCGACAGTCTTTCAACCAAGGATCTGCTGAAGCCGTTCCGCCCTTATCTGCGGCGCAACCCTGCCATGGTTTCCATCCGCATGGCCAACGAACAGGGCGATCAATTGATGGTCGCCAGCTTGGACACCGCCTTCCTCATCACTGAGCAGCGCGGTGCGGACAGCAGTGTGGTGCAGTGGGTGGAACACGATGGACGTGGGGCTGTCGGCGATACGCTAGCGCAGCAGCAGACCACCACCTGGACAGACGTGCGTGCCTTGCCTTGGTTCGGAAGCGCGTTGCAGGACCGCCGCAATTCGGCGCGTTGGGGGGCGCCCTATCCATTGCCCGGGAAGGGGAGCATGGGCATTACCGCCAGCGTCGCATTGCGCAACGATACAGGTGAAGTGTTGCTCCGGGTGTTGGCCTTCGATGTGCGGCTCTTCGATCCCGGCCAGGTGATGGAGCCGAACAGCGCCGGCCACGGCCCATGGCTCTTCGTGCTGGGCGCCGATGGGTCCCTGCTGCTACCGGGATCGGAGATCAACGGACTTCGTTCCACGCTCACGGAGTGGAGAGCCCTGGAGGAACCCATCACAGTGTGGACCACGGTGGGCGGCGAGCCGATGGCCACGAGCATTCGTCCCTACTTGATGAACGGTACTGAACTGAGCATCGGGGCGATGGTGCCGCTCGCGCCGCTCTCTGCGCAGGCGCGCACCTCGCGTTACCTGCTCATTGCGCACGCATCGTTGCTTGCGGTGTTGAGCGTGTTGATGATCGCCGCTTACCGCCGCCGCCGACGTGAAAGCATGGAACACCGCCAGCAGCAAGAGCGGAGCCGCAGCCAGCGCCAACGCTTGGCCAAAGCCATCGGCGAGCGCGAGGTCCTCAACCGCGAAGTGCACCACCGCGTGAAGAACAACCTGCAGGTGGTGACCAGCTTGCTGAACCTGCAATTGCGCAAGCTCGGCGAAGGGCCGGTGAAGGATGAGTTCACGCGTGGCGTACGCCGCATCGACAGCATGGCGATCGTGCATCACAAACTCTACGGGCTCCAGGATCTGCGTGGCATCGACCTCAACAAATTCTTCAGCGGCCTGGTGGACAACATCGCGGCGAGCACCGATACGAAAGGCACCACGGTCAGCTGCGCCGTGGATACGGACGATATCAAGGCCGATGCGGATACGGCGATCGAGCTCGGTGTCATCCTGTGCGAACTGGTGGGCAATTGTTACCAGCACGCCTTTCCGTATGCGACAGGGGGCCACATCGAGGTGTCCGTGCGTCGCGTGGAAGGTGATCTACACCGTTTGGTGGTCAAGGACAACGGCCAGGGTTTCGACCCCAAGTCACTGGATGGCACCGGCAAGCTGGGCCTCGAAGTAGTGGAGGCGTTGGCCCATCAGCTCGATGGCAACTTCAAGATGAGCAGCTCCGCGGGTGTCACCTTCGATGTGCTCTTCCGCATGTCGAAACCGGTGCAGCATTGATCACCTCTCTACCGGACTTCCTGTACCGGCCATCGATCCATTGGCTCACTGCAACCATTCCACCTCCACGCGCCGCTCGTCGGGGTTTCGGCCATCGCTCCGGCTATCGCCGTAGTAGTTCACCATGAGGCGATCGGGGGTGATGCCGCGTTGCAGCAGGTAATTGCGCACGGTCTTCGCACGGCGCTCGCTCAGGGCGAGGTTGATGGAGGGATCACCGCTGCGATCGGTGTAGCCGGTGATGAGCACCCGGTCCTTCGGTGCGCGTGCCAGCTGCTCGAACACCTCGTTCAACAACACGCGGTAGTCCGCATCGAGTGCGTCGCTGTTCCGGGCGAAACGGACGGTGATGTTGCGGCCCGTGAGTGCGCTCAAGTTGGCCAACGGATTGTCGGAATCCCCGGTGGAAGTCTTGCTCTCCTTCATCTCCCGCACTTCCAAGCGGAGGTCCTGGATCTGCCCTTCCACATCATCCAGGCGATCACGCACGGCCCACAGTTCCCTGCTCTGGTCCATCCGATCGATGCGGTCGTTGATGGCATCCAATTCTCCCTTCAACCACCGGTCGCGCTTGCGCAGTTTCGTTGGGACCACGGGGGTTGGCGCGCCTTCAGCGTTGGCGAGCATCGTCTTCACGGTGTGTTCCTCCAGCACCGCGTCGGGCAGCCCCAACATGTCGGTGCTCGCACTCAGGTCATAGGCGCACAGGAATTCCTGGCTGTCGAAAACGGCTCCGCAAACAGTGGGCATGCTCGGCGGCAGATCGGCGACCTGTGGCACATCACCCCATACCACCACGTCAGTCAGTGTCATGAGGTCGGCGCGCATGAGCCGTTCCAGTTCGCTGCGTTGGCCACGCAGGTAGTAGTAGATCGCGAGGTACTTGTCCTGTGCGCCGCCACCATCAATGCTGTACCGCGCTTGGGTCCAGTCGATCTTCATGAGGCGTTGGAGCTGCTCCGCAGTAAGTGGTGAAAAGCCCTCGAAGATCCCGGCGTCCTCGAATTCCATCGCTGCTGCACGAACGATCGTGTTCATGTCGGTGAGCAAGGCCGGTGCATCCTTGTCCGCCCGTACACCCTCCTTGCCGAAATGCACGCGTTCGTCCAGGTAAGCACCAAGACCGGCTTCGATCACGGCCACCAAGTGGGCTTGCAGGATGCCATCGGGCTGTGTGCTGGGCACCAATTCGAACGTGGTGCCCTCATCGCCGAAGCGCCATGTGGCTTGGAAGTATGGGCCATCGAGCGTTCCGTTGTGTTCGACGCCACGCACGCGCACCGTGGTCGCGTCGCTTTCACCCACCAGTTCCAACTGGGCACGCGCCGGCTGCGTCGCGCAAAGCGCTAGCAGCGAGGATAGCAGGAGATGAGCACGCACAACGACCGGATCGGACCACGAACTTACCCCGATGGTGAGGCTCACAGGCCTTGGCCGGGGATCGAGATAGCCACCTCTTTTTCAACAGGCGTGCACCACGCGCATGCGCGGAGCACGCAACCAGCAAGCAGCCCAATCGCCGGCGTCCAAGACATGTCCGAACGTCCGGAAGGGGAAGGCCGGTTGCAGGTAGTGGTGGAAGAGGTCGCCCATCTCACGATCGTCGCGGTCGGTGGCGACCATCGCCACGGGACGGCCGTTCTCGGAGCAGCAGCGGGAGAGGAAGACCCGTGCATCGGCTGAGACGCGGACATGCTCCTCCAGTTCCAGCACCACGGGTTCAACACCTGTATCATCGATGACACCCAGGACGCGGATGATCTCTTTCATCTCACTCACCCCGATGCGCATGAAGCGGCAGAACAACACGCGCATCAGACCATCCTCCCGCCAGATCTCGAAGGGCACCGGGGCAACGGCGTTGAGCTTTCGTACCACGGACGCAAATGTTCCGTTGGCCCGGTGGTGAAAGCGTACGCTGTCCTGAACAAGTGCGAACAGGTGACGGGGGATAACGTGCGCCCGTGATCTCACTTCAGCACTTCGGTCACCACGCGGCCTGTGCAGGCGTCCGGCAATGTGGTGCCGCAGATGGCAGCAATGGTGGGAACGATATCGGTGATGTGCGTTCGCCTCAACACCTCGCCATGTTGCACGCCCGCGCCGAAGAAGAGGATCGGAACTCCGGTGTCGTAATTCCACGGGCTGCCGTGCGTGGTGCCATGGCCGTTGCTCCATGTCTCCAGTTCGAAGTAGCCGGGCCGCATGACCAAGAGGATATCGCCGCTGCGTTGGGGCATGAAGCCGTTCCTCAGCAACGGTGCTAGCTCATCGTCGTGGGTGGTGTTCAGCCCTGCCGACGGGACCGCCAAGGCAAATTCAGGCTGAACGCTTAACCGTTCGGCGAGCACCCTGGTCAACTCAGTACCGGCGCGGAGATAGACCTGGCCCTCGGCTACGGTGTCCATCCATAACGCGCCACCGCTCACCTGCGCGGGGAATTCGCGCACAACACGGTCCACCACGGCCAGTACATCCACATATCCCGCGCTCCCTTTCATGTCCTTCAAATACTGGGGCACATCGACCGCGCCATGGTCCGCAGTAAGGAAGACAGTGTACTGCCCAACGCCCACCGACTTGTCCAGTTCATCGAGCAGCCGCTTCAGTTCGCGGTCGAGGCGGATGTACATGTCCTCCACTTCAACCGCGCGTGGTCCCATGCGGTGTGCCAGGATGTCGGTGCTGCTGTAGCTGATGGCCAGGAGATCGGTGATCGCATCGCCGCCCATCTGCTCGCCTTGAAGGGCGGCCAGTGCCATGTCCGTTGTCAGGGTGTTGCCCCAGGGTGTGTATGTGATGAGGTCGAGACCGGCGCCGGCTTTGCGCAACGAATCGAGGTTGATCGGCAGCGTTGCCCGAATGCCTTTGTACAGTGGGATCTCGTAGGGGTTGTCGTCCGGGAGCACCTGGTGGTAGCGTTCGATCGGCAAGGCTAGCGACCAGGTCCGCGCGAGGTATTGGTCAACGAGCTTCTTGTTGTTGAAGTCGGTGACCCACTGAGGCAAATCCTTCATGTACCACGTGGACGTGATGAAGTTCCCTTCCGCGCCATAGAGCCAGAACGCCGCATCGCCCGTGCGGCCGATGGGCAGGATGCTGCTGCGGTCCTTCAGTGCAACGCCAATGGTCTTGCTGCGTCGCTCCGTGCGTCGCTCCAATTCATCGGCGAGCGTGGTGCTCAGCAGTTGCACGGGTGATCGGTGCGCGTTCTCAGGCAGGGTGCCCACCGCATTCGCGTCCATGTCCATGGTGCAGTAGATCGTCTTGCGCGTGGCCCGATCATAGCGGTCGTTCGCCACGATGCCGTGATGGCTGGGTGTGGTACCCGTATAGATGCTCGCGTGCCCCGGGCCGGTGATCGTTGGCATGTAGTTGTAGTGCGCATCGCGCAGGAAACTTCCCTCGCCGATGAGCCGCTTGAAGCCACCCTCGCTGAAGTTGTCCCAGTACCTGTAGATGTAATCCGTGCGCATCTGGTCCACCACGATGCCCACCACCAATTTCGGCGGGTGCTGCCACGTTGGTTGTTGTGCTGCGCCGAGAAGAGGAAGGAAGGCGAGGGGAGTGAAGAAGGCGATGCGGCTCATGAGGCTCTTGCGATCAGATGGAGGATGAGAAGGCAGGCGGAAACGGAAACCAGGATGTTCAACCAAGCGAAGAAGGTGAAGCCTTCGCGCATCAGCTGGATCGTCTCCACACTGAACGTGCTGAACGTGCTGAAGCCTCCGCAGAACCCGACGGCCAACAGCGTCCACCAGAGTTCCTTGCCCTCACCGTCCAGCGCGAAGCGCCACACCAACAAGCCCATGATGGCCGTTGCCAGCACGTTGCTAGCCAACGTGGCCCACGGGAACACCGCTCCCATGAACCACCGGCCCAAGGCCAGCGACATGGCATAGCGCACAACACTGCCCAGACCTCCACCAACAAAGACCGCGAGCCAAGTGTTCATTCCGCAAAGCGACCATGCGCCCAGCGAAAGATGCGGAAGAACAGGAAGCCAACGAGCGAGCCGTAGAGCGCCCCCACCAGCACATCGCCCGGGTAGTGCGCGCCCAGGTAGATCCGGCTGTAGCTCACGAAAGCCGCCCAGCCCAGCAATGCGGCAACGCTCCAGCGCGGCACGCGTTGCAGAACGCCGATCATGAACAAAGCGATCGCGAAATGGTTGGTGGCGTGGCTGCTGATGAACCCGAATCGCCCGCCGCACCCGGTGCCGCCGGTGTGGATCAAGCCGGACAGGTCAGCGGCATGGCAAGGGCGCAGGCGTTGCACCGTGTTCTTGAACAGCAGGACGCTGCCACTGTCCGCAACCAGGATCATCAATGCGATGCACAGCGCGCCGATGCCCAAGCCCTTCCATCCCCAGCGGCGTTGCAGCACGAAAAGGAAGAAGGCATACAGCGGGAACCATGTCAGCATTTCGCTGGTGGCGCGCATCAGCGGGTCGAGCCACGGGTAGGCTCCGCCGTTCAAGGCGAGGAAGAGTTGGCGATCGAGGTGGGCGAGGAACTCGAACATCAGGGGTCAACCTTGCAGCTTGTCCCAGATCCTGTCCTTCAGGTCGTCGATACCCATGCCGCTGACACTGCTGATGAAGACCGTTTCCACTTTCGGCAATGCCTTGCGCACCTCCTTCCTCAGCGCGTTCGTCAATTCCTCATCGAGCATGTCGCACTTGGTGATCGCTAGCAGGCGTTCCTTGTGCAGCAGTTCGGGGCTGTATTGCTTCAGTTCGTTCAACAGGATGTTGTACTCCTTCTTGATGTCGGCCGTATCCACGGGCACCATGAAGAGCAACGCGCTGTTGCGTTCGATGTGCCGCAGGAAGCGCAGGCCAAGTCCCTTCCCCTCGCTGGCCCCTTCAATGATCCCCGGGATATCGGCCATGACGAAGCTCTTGCCATTGCGCGCCGCAACAATGCCCAGGTTGGGCACCAACGTGGTGAAGGCGTAGTCGGCGATCTTGGGTTTGGCCGCGCTCACAACGCTGAGCAAGGTGCTCTTGCCTGCGTTCGGGAAGCCCACCAAGCCCACATCCGCGAGCACTTTCAGTTCGAGAGCCATCCACTTCTCCTGGCCGGGTTCTCCCGGCTGCGCGAAGCGAGGTGCCTGGCGCGTGGCCGTGGCAAAGTGCTGGTTGCCTTGGCCGCCCCGGCCTCCCGCCAGCAACACATGCTCTTCGCCATTTTCCACCACCTCGAACAGGACCTCGCCCGTTTCCGCATCCTTGGCAACGGTACCGAGCGGAACTTCAATGATCGTGTCCTTGCCTTGCCTGCCGCTGGCCTGGTTGCCGCGTCCGCCTTCGCCGTCCTCGGCGATCGCATGCTTAGTGTAACGCAGGTGAAGCAATGTCCAGAGCTGACTGTTGCCGCGCATGATCACATGCCCACCACGACCGCCGTCGCCGCCGTCGGGGCCGCCCTTCGGCATGTACTTCTCACGTCTCATGTGCCGGCTGCCCGCGCCGCCCTTGCCGCTACGGCATTGCACCCGGATGTGGTCGATGAAGTTGGCTTCGCCTGACATGTGCTCGTGTGTTCATGTGCTCATGTGCCCATGGCCACAGGGCCGAATGAGCACCTGAACCCACGCCTCTATTTCCCGATCGCCGCCACCAGTCGTTGTGTGATCTCTTCCACCGAACCTGTGCCATCGATGCCCTTGAATTTCTTCTGGGCGCCGTAGTAATCCTTCAGCGGCGCTGTCTTCTGCTCGTACTCGCGGATGCGCGTGCTGATCACCGATTCATCGCGATCGTCGGCCCGGCCACTGGTGGCCCCGCGGCCGAGCAGGCGCTTCACAAGTTCGGCTTCCGGTACTTCCAACGCCAGCATCATGGTGATGGGATTGTCGCTCACCTTCAGCAGGGTATCGAGCGCCTCGGCCTGTGCCTTCGTGCGCGGGAAGCCGTCGAAAATGAAACCCTTGGCATCGCCGTTCGCTTCGATCTTGTTGCGGATCATGCCGATCACGATCTCGTCCGATACCAACGCCCCGGAATTGATGAGGTCCTTTGCGGCCATTCCGAGCGGACTTTCGGCGCCCATCTCCGCGCGCAACAGATCTCCTGTGCTGAGGTGGACAAGCCCATAGCGATCGATCAGGAACGTGCTCTGCGTTCCCTTGCCGGCCCCGGGCGGTCCGAAGAGGACGATGTTCAATTTCTTGCTCATCAGTTGTCCGTTATGCGGTAGATGCCGCGCAGGTTGCGGCCCAGACCGTCGTGATCCAACCCGCTGCCGACCACGAAAGCATTGGGTATCTCCAGTGCCACGTGCTCGATGGGGATGGTCTTCTTGTATGCCTCAGGCTTGAACAACAATGCGGCGATGCTCACGCTGGCCGGATGATGCTCGGCCAGTGATGCCATGATGTTCTCCACTGTGCCCCCTGTATCGACGATGTCCTCCAGAACGACCACGTGCCGGCCTTCCACGCGCTCGGTGAGGCCGATCAATTGGGTGACCGTGCCGCTGCTGCTGGTACCGTGGTAGCTCGCGACCTTCACGAAGCTGATCTCGCACTCGATATCCAGGCGTTTCACCAGTTCGGCAGCGAAGAAGAAGGCGCCGTTCAACACGCCCAGGAACAGTGGTCGTTTGCCATCGTACTTCTTCCCGATCTCCAGTGCCAACCGATCGATGGCAGTGCTGACCTCCGCTTCGCTGATGAAGGGGTCGAACGACTTGTCGTGAAGTTGGATACGGGCCATCGGTTTGCGGCGGGGCGCCGAAAGTACGCACGCACTTTTGGGCCCGTCCCGCAGCCTTAGGCGCCGAGGTCAACCTTCACCACCTCACCTTCCAGCGTTGCCGGGTAGGTCTTCAGCGGTGCCGCAGCCGGACCGTTCACCACGGCACCCGACATGCTGAAGCGGCTGCCGTGCCAGGAGCATTTCAGGTCGGAGCCGTCCACGCTCAACGGGCCGCCTTTGTGCGTGCAACGCTTCACCAAGGCTTTGTAGCTGCCATCGGGCTGCTTCGCAACGAGCAGGTCATCGCCCACCTTCTTGGTCTTCACCACCACATAGGAGGACTTGGCGAAATTGCTCGTGGGTACATCCAGCGTGTTGCTGCCCTCAGGTGGTTCGAGCATCAGGGCCTTTGCGCCTCCGCAGCCCTCCAATGTCGCGATCGCAGGAATGGCAGCCAGGGCTGCACAGGCACGGCAACTGTCCAGGATGAATTTTCGGCGGTCCATGGTGCTTCGGGTTTAGGGTGTGCCGAAGCTAACGATCACGGCTGATCATCAGAGCTTGATCCAGCGGGTGCGATAGCGCAGACCTTGCTCATCCTCGGCCTCGATCACATATACGCCGCTTGCCCAGTTGGTGGGATCAAGCGATGTGCTACCCGCAATGACGCTTTGGTGGAACGTGCGCGCACCGATGTCATGGATCCTCAAATGCAGCGGCGCTTCAACACAAGGGTCGATGGTGAGCACATCGGTTCCCGGATTCGGATGAACAGTGAGAGGCATGGAGACTACGTCGCTGATCCCTCCAGCGTATTGGATCGACCACCAATCATCGTGTCGCACAAGGCTGTCGTCCAGGCCAAGGCCGAAGAAAACTTCCCCGCTCAACCCGAAAAAGGCCGAACACACCCCGCCCCGCCGACCGCCGCCGGGGAAAGCCGGCACGGGATCCCAGAACGACAGGTACTGCCAGGCTTCATCGTGCAAAGTCGGGGCGCCGGAAGCGCCGCAGATGATGTGGTAGGAACCGGATGAACCGCCCGCACCGTACCTCGGTTGCGGCAGCGGGGAGATCTGGGCCCACTGTGCACCGATGAAGCCGCTGTAGTAGTAGGCATCTTCCAACGCTTGCCAACTGCTGTCCGCACCGCCTGCGACATATCCGTTACCAAAGCACATGGCTCTATGCCTTGAGGGTCCCGGAACATCGTCGAGCTGGGTCCATTGCTGGAGGCCCGTGTCGTACGACCAGAATTCCTTTGTGGGCACATTGCCATCCATCATCCCGGTGGCGATGTATGCTGTTCCGGAGTTGATCCATCCAACGCCTGCGTATCGCCCGGGGCCGGGAAGTGAAGGCAACTGTGTCCAAGTATCCGTCCCATCATCGTATTCCCATAGCTCGTTCAAGGCTCCTGAACTGTCGAGTCCACCGAACAGATAGCCTTTGTCCAATTCGCCGAAGGCCGTGCAGTATTGCCTGCCCGATGCAGGCAGCGAGGCTACCGACGACCACTGACCGCTGAACGCGGAGTACCGCCACCAATCGGTGGTCAAGGCCCAGCCCACTTCCATTCCGGTGCCCACATAGATGTCCTCGTCCAATGCGAACGTGGCCGCATCATCCCGTGCAGTGCCGGGAAAGTCAGGCAGTTGCGTCCAGATCTGGGCGGGGCCATCGAGGGCTACGGCAATGAGCAACGGATCAAGGATGTTGCGCATGGCTCGAAACTACGACGGGCCGATCCTCAACGATGCTGCCCGTCGCGTGTCCCGCTGCCGTTGAAGGCCACACTCTTCGTGAAGCGTTCCGGGCCGGTCAGTGCAGCGTGATGATCATCGTCCTCCACCCATTTGTCAAACACTCAGAGGAATATATCCGGCAACACTTCCCAACGGCCCGGCATACGGAGTTCGCCGATGGAACGAAGATGTTCCAAGTGCAGTGAAAGATCCACTTGCTCGTTTTCCTCATCGCCAATGAAGCCCCATTCAAGTGTGCCAGTATTGCGCTCGAAGTCGATAGTGATCGACTGAAAGGAGTCGAGGTGGACACCGGCAGAAGTAGCTGAAACCAGCCGGAAAACACCGTCGATCCAACGGAACCAATGCTCCCAATGCGAACGCACGAACTCATGCTTCACGCCCAAGAGCCCTTCCTCAATGAGGATCTCATCGAACGGCTCCAAGGCCTGGCCGCCTTCATCGGACCGCAGGATGAAGGTCGTGTCGGTAAGTGCCAACGAATAGCCGCCTTGCTTGATGTCGCGAACCAGGACGATGAGTAAACGCGGTGGCCCAGAACTCTCCACGCTGTCGGGTCGCATCTCAGTTACAGTGTCGCTGTATTGCAGAACGAAGGCGAGATCCCCGACGCTGTCCGCATTGAGATCACCCTTGGCGGTATCGATCATCGTCCAATTCGCAGGAACCATTTCCACAGCGCGATCCACATGATCGGGTAATGTTGGATAGCGGAAGCCCTGGGCGAGCGCTGAACAAGAGGCCAGGAGGACGAGGGAGATGACCAGGACGCGCATGACCGAAGCTAGGCGTCTGAACGTAGCGCTGCGACCACGCAGTATTCTGTCAGAACGGATTCTTCCCGCTCCCGATCAGCTTCGCCGCCACGAGCCTCCGCGCCTTCACGCTATTGAAGGGCTGATACTTCGTGAACCGTTTCGCACCCATCAGCATCGCCTGGCGCTCATCGCCCTCCGCGAAAGCGCTCACCGCTTCCTTGGCGTTCTTGGAGATGCGGTCGGCGGCATCGTGGATAAAGATCCGGCACATCGCCACTTGCTCGTTCACGTTCGCGTCGCCTTTCATCGAAGCGAGCTTCAATGTGCGCAACAGCACGCTCTCCGTGAGATAGGTGTCGATCACCATATCGCTGATGCGCATCACGATCTCCTGCTCATCGCCGAGTGCGAGGCCGAGTTTCTGCGCGGCGCCACCGGCGGCCATCAGCACGGCCTTCTTGAAGTTGGCCACCATACGCTTCTCTTCGCCCAGTAGTGAATCGTCCGGCTCGGGGAAGTCGGGGATGCCCATGAGTTCCTGCGCCACTTGCATCGCCGGACCCATCAGATCGAGTTGGCCTTTCATGGCGCGCTTCAGCAGCATGTCCACGGTGAGCAGGCGGTTGATCTCGTTGGTCCCCTCGAAGATCCGATTGATGCGACTGTCGCGGTAGGCGCGCTCCACGGGGCTTTCGGCACTGTAGCCCATGCCACCATAGATCTGCACGGCTTCGTCCACCACATAGTCCAGGCATTCGCTGCCGGCCACTTTCAGGATCGCGGCCTCGGCGGCGTACTGCTCCACGCCCTTCAGCAACGCAGTCGCGTGGTCGGCACCGCCGGCCTCCAATGCTTCGATGGCCTGCTCCATGTCGTAGCTGCAGCGGTAAGTCGCGCTTTCCACCACGTAGCAGTAGATCGCCATGTCCGCCAGCTTCTGCTGGATCGCGCCGAAGGTGCTGATCGACTTGCCGAACTGCTGGCGCTCGTTCGCGTAGGTGATCGCGATATCGAGCGTCTGCTTCGCCCCGCCCAATGCGGCACCGGCCAACTTGATGCGGCCTATGTTCAGGATGTTCACCGCGATCTTGAAACCGTTCTCGCGCGTGCTCAGCAGGTTCTCCACCGGCACCTTGCAGTCGTTGAAGAAGACCTGGCGTGTGCTGCTGCCCTTGATGCCCATCTTCTTCTCCTCGGGGTTCAGCGTGATGCCGCCGAATCCCTTCTCCACGATGAAGGCGCTGAGGTTCTTGTCATCGTCGATCTTGGCGAAGACCGTGAACACATCGGCGAAGCCGCCATTGGTGATCCACATCTTCTGGCCATTGATCAGGTAATGCTTGCCGTCGGGCGTGAGCACCGCCTTAGTCTTGCCGCTGTTCGCGTCGCTGCCGCTGCCGGGTTCGGTGAGGCAGTAGCAGGCCTTCCATTCACCGCTGGCCAACTTCGGGATGTACTTCTTGCGCTGCTCCTCGTTGCCATAGTACAGCGTAGGCAGGGTGCCGATCCCGGTGTGCGCCGCGATCGCCACGCTGAAGCTGTAGCCCGCGCCTGTGCGCTCCGTTGCGAGCATCGTCGTCACGAAGTCCTTGCCGAAGCCACCGAGGTCCTCGGGCACACTGATGCCCAGCAGGCCCAATTCACCCGCCTTCTCCAGCAAGCTCACCATCAGGCCCTCTTCCTGGTGGTCGATCTTCTCCACGTTCGGCCACACGTTCTGCTGCAGGAACTCCGTGCAGGTCTGCGCGATCATGCGCTGCTCCTCGTTGAACTCCTCGGGAATGAAGATGTCCTGCGGTGCGCTTTCGCGGATCAGGAATTCGCCGCCTTGAAGGGCTTTGGGTTTGGTGTCTGTTGCCATGACTGCTGAATTGAGAGGGTTCTAACGGAGTGGGAAGGAGTTCGTTCGTGGGACGGGAATGCCGGAAGTCGGAGATTTGAGGCTGTGTCGCTCCACCGCTATCTCCTCACCATCCTTCCTTCCCCAGCGTTTTCCGGTGAGGTGGATCGGCTGAAGACCTTGGTGCATGAGCGCATAGGCTCCTTCAGCGGGCGCAACACGGTGCCGCACATCACGCTTTGTTTCCTGGATCTGCCTGCCGAGTACGAGCCCGCCATCGTGGAGGCCATTGCCAGCGGCGCGACCGGTCAGCACGACTTCATCTTGCACTACAACGGCATCACGCACTTCCCCGACAAGCGCACCATCTACATCGATCCGGTGGAAAAGGAAGCCATCGCCACGGTGCGCACGCCCATCGTGGTGGCGCTGAGGGCCGATGGCGCATTGCGCGAAGCCATCCACGAAACCGAACATCCGCACCTCACCATCGCAGCAGGACTCAAGCCCGCCCAATTCGAGAAGGCTTGGGAACTCCTCGCGCCGCATCAGATGAATAGCGAACAGCGCGTGACCGAAGTCGTCCTGCTTAAGCGCCTCCTGCAACCCGGTGCGCGGTACGAGCATGTGCGCAGCTTCCCGCTGGAGTGAGCGAGGATCGATGGTGGAAGGCTGGCGCGTCATCATTTGTTCGTGGCCATTATCCATTCCAACCGATCCCTCTTCGCCTCAGGAACATCGAGCGAGTGCGTTGCATCATAGAAGATCAACTTGCTCGGCCGGATCTCACCCGCCTGCTGATAGCGCACGGCATCAAGTGAGTCGATATCGAACTCATCGTGCCGCGCCCATTGAAAGAGGATGGGGGTGATGCCGCAGCCCACGAACTTCTCCGCGTCCAGCGGCGTCATGTGTTCGACGTAGTTGGCCACCTCCGCGGGCACGCTATCGCGCCAGTGCATGATGTCCGGCACCGTGCTTGTGCGCGTGGCTTCGGCGGTGCTCGGTGCACCAGCCATGATCACGAAACGCGTGATGCGCGGCTCCACACCGGCCAGGATGCCCGCGATCTGCCCGCCATAGCTGTGGCCCACGAAGACGATCCGGGTCGTGTCGATCGCGAAGGACGGATCCTGCTCCAGGTAGTCCAGAACGGTGCGCCAGTCCAGCACGCCGTCGCGAACCATGTTCCAGCCGTTGCGCACGTATGATCGGTTGGGGAACGATTCCTCGAACCAGGTGGCATCTAGCAGCACGCATTGCCATCCTTGTTGGGCCAGTTCCTTCGCCTCCTCCCAGAACTCGGTCTTGTCGCCTTCGCCCCAGTGCTGGTAGAGGGCCAACGGCATCCGCTCGCCCGACTCTTCGGGAAGTACATGATAGCCCTGTACACGTACAGTACCACGCGTGAGGTTGAGGAATGAAGTGGTGCAGCCTACGCCTCCGAGGACAGTGTCGATGGATACCGCGGATATGTAGCCGGTATCCGGTGTGAGCCACGCGCGGATGCTGTCCGGAATGCAGGGTGTTGTATTGTGAACTTGATCGCTCGTACCTGGCGTTCCACAGGCTGCAAGACCTATGAGAAGAACGGTGGAAGTCGCGGCCTTCATGATCCGGTCGTCAGGGCTTGTATCCACTTCACCAGCTTTTTCTCATCCACGATCGACCACGCATGCGGGTGCCGATTCCCGTGCTGGATGCCGCGTCCTTCGGTGGTGATGTACTCCGCCCGCGCATTCCCCACAGCTACCAGCGTATCGTGGATCCGCTTCAGTCCGAAGGCGTTCAGCTCCTCATAGCCGTCGTCGCGGTTGGCGCGCCACCACGCCGTGTCCGGCTCCGTGTAAAAGCGGATGGGCAGGTCCTTCAGCGGCGCCATGCTCGCGGCCGTGTTCAGCAGGGGAGCGGAGCGTTCGTAGTTGGCCAGGCTGTCCGTGGGTGACCCGAGGGTGCTGCCCAGTAGTGCGACGATCATGCGCGCTTCGTCCTTGTATTCCGGGAAGGAGTTCTTTGCCACGTCGCGCCATGCGCTTTCGTACAGGAGCACCAGGTCCAGCGGACTGTCCACGGCGAACGCGCCTTTCAGGTCGATGCCCGATCGCGGCGACCGCAACAGCTCCTTCGCCAGCAGCACGCTCACGTTGCCGCCGGAGGAGAACCCGCCGATGAACGTGTTCCTGGCATTGACCCCATGCTCCTTCACCGCGCCCGCGATCGTGCCGATGCCCTCCTCCTTCTCGGCCTCGCTCATCATGATGTGGCGGTTGAAGTTCATCATCAGCACCGCGATGCCGTTCGCCGCGGCCGTGTCCGCGATGCGCGACTCCGCCCGAGTGTCCGCCGCATCGCAACTGAAGCAGGGGAAGAGGATCAGCAGGGCTTTCTGCTCGGCGGGGATGATCAGGTCGTAGTCCGTGGTATGGATCTCCCGAGGTGGGGCTTCCTTGGTCGGCGGTGGCGGTTGGCAGGCAGCCAAGAGCACAAGCGCGACCAACCACAGGCTGAATTGCCGCATGCCGCCGATCAGTTGGTTACAATTTGTAACCGACTGCAACTGGTAACGATCTGTTACCCAGGCTTCGCCCTGTTGCTCATGTGCTCGATCCAACCGGTTACGATCCGTAACCGGTTGGCTGCGCTCCATTTCAGTTGGTGACAAACTGTCACCGACTGAGTTCTCACCTACAGCCGCGGCCCATTTCAAC
>JBATMK010000280.1:0-5802 GCA_049289815.1 Flavobacteriales bacterium | reverse complement strand
GCACTTCGCCTCGCCGGCCTCGCCGATCGACTACCTGAAGATCCCGATCCAAACGCTCAAGGTGAGCTCGTTGGGCACGCACAACCTGCTGGGACTTGCCAAGGCGAAAGGCGCCCGCATACTGGTGGCCAGCACCAGCGAGGTGTACGGCGATCCGCAGGTGCATCCGCAGACCGAGGAGTATTGGGGCCATGTGAACACCGTTGGCCCTCGCGGTGTGTACGATGAAGCCAAGCGTTTTCAGGAAGCCATAACCATGGCCTACCACACGTACCACGGCCTCGAGACCCGGATGGTGCGCATCTTCAATACCTATGGTCCGCGTATGCGCCTGAACGATGGCCGTGTGCTGCCTGCCTTTATCGGCCAGGCTTTGCGTGGCGAAGACCTCACCGTTTTCGGCAAAGGCGACCAAACACGGAGCTTCTGCTACGTGGACGATCTCATCGAAGGCATCTATCGGTTGCTGATGAGCGATTACGCCGGCCCGGTGAACGTGGGCAACCCCAGTGAGATCACCATCGGCCAGTTCGCCGAGGAGATCATCAAGCTCACGGGCACCAAGCAGAAGGTGATCTACAAACCATTGCCGCAGGACGATCCCATGCAACGCCAGCCGGACATCACCCTGGCCAGGAAGCTGCTGGGCTGGGAGCCGAAAGTCGCGCGTGCCGAGGGCTTGAAGATCACCTACGAATACTTCAAGAGCCTGTCGGCCGAAGAACTGCACGAGAAGGAGCACAACACCTTCGAGGGGTATGTGAGGAAGTGAGGAGATCGGGGCTTTCGTGTGGCGGGGTTACCTTTCCATCCGATCGGACCATCCATGCGGCTAGTGACAATTCTGTTCGCGGTCATTGCGTCCTCTGGGCTCTATTCGCAGTCGCCGTATCGTGCGTTCCCCGAAAGTGATGCAGGATGGTCGGAGAACCATAATACTATCAGTGGAGGAGGAAGCGATTGGACTGATTGCCAGCGGACAATTGTCACATGGGGTGATACGGTGTTCATGGGCACGGTGTACCATCGGTTGCGCGTTCGCGGCGTATGTAGTGTGCAGCCCATAGTACCTCCCTTTGATCCGGACGACTACTACTCATACACAGAACCATGGTCCGATCTGTACTATTTCAGACAGGATACCTCTACGCGCAAGGTCTATGTGTTCGACACCGACCAGCAGCAGGAGTTGCTCTGGTACGACTTCAGCATCGGCTTGGGTCCTTATCCGGTTACAGTTGGCAATGAATTCACGCAGTGCTACGTCGTGGCGCTGGACAGCATGGAGTTGAACGATGGGTGGCACCGTACCTGGGTTCTCGGGGTTTTCAACGGGGTCGAGATCATGGATAGCGCCTACTGCAAAGTGATTGAAGGGGTGGGTTCCACTTTTGGGCTTGCCCCGGATTATGGCTTCGAGCCACCCTTCGAGTGGTCGGATGATCTCTATTGCCACATAGTTGCCGATAGTACGGTCTTTCCGTCGGGCGCCAATGAGTGCTTCCTTGCTACATCTGTTCAGGATCTTGGCGACGAACAGGCAATCACCATAGTTCCAAACCCGGCATCAACATCCATTTCGTTGCAGGGTGGGTTTTTGCCAGACCAGCACTATGAGATACTTGACGCACAAGGGACATTGATCCGTCAGGGACGGTTGCATGGATCATTGATCGATTTGACCCAAATCGCTGCTGGGCTGTACATGTTGCACCTCGGTGACGTAGATGATGTAACTCGGGCTGCGGTCAGGTTCGTGAAGGAATGAGGAAAGGAGAAGTTGCCGGGCTGGGAGCCGAAAGTCGCGCGGACCTTGAGTCTTGAAGCTTTATGCTTGAACCGATCTCCCTTCGTATCGCGGGCGTCCCCGAGCATTTCAATCTGCCGTGGCACTTGGGGCTGGAACGCCGGGCGTTCGTGCGCGCGGGCATCGACCTGAAGTGGCGCACGGTCCCGGAAGGAACCGGGGCGATGTGCGAACTGCTGCGCAAAGGCGAAGTGGATATGGCGGTGCTGGTGACCGAAGGAGCCGTGCGCGATATCCTGCGCGGTAATCCCAGCCGCATCCTTTCGCACTTCGTCGATACGCCGCTAGCGTGGGGCGTGCACGTGGGCGCATCAACCACGCTGAAGACAGTGGCGGATCTGGCGCAAGTGCATTTTGCGATCAGCAGGTTCAACAGTGGGAGCCACTTGATGGCCATGCTCTACGCACGGCAACAGGGACGTACGTTATCGGAGAAGGACTTCGTCGTCGTGAACGACCTGAAGGGGGCCGTGGAGCGGATGAACGCCGGTGAGCCTTTGGCCTTCCTCTGGGAGAAGTGGAGCACCTCGCCACATGTGCAGAGCGGCGCATTGCGCCGAGTGGATGAGATGAGCACCACATGGCCTGCTTTCGTGGTTGTGGTGCGGAACGAAGTGCTGGCCGAACATGCCAAGGCCGTGCAGACGACCCTGAAGGTGGTACGCGATCAGGCGCAGGGCCTTATGCAGAAGAAGAACGCCCCGGCCATGGTGGCGCAGCGCCACGGATTGACCGTTGCAGATGCCGAGCAATGGTTCAAGGACGTGCGGTGGAACGTGGATGGGAAGGTGGATGCGGAAGCCCTGTTCAAGTTGTGCGATACGCTTCAGGGGGTTGCGTTGCTCGATGGTCCGGTGAAGCCGGAGGAACTGTCTGGGTTGTTGCTGCAACCGAACTGAAGGCCTCGGCAAGTCGCGGCGCGATGGATGCCCCGTAGAGTGCGGCTGGCTGAGGTACATTCGCCTCCCTTTTCCCCATGCTGTTCATGGACACATGAACACATGGCCACATGAGCACATGGACTACACCGCCCATCCTACCGCCGTCATCGACGAAGGCTGCACGATCGGCAACGGCACGCGCATCTGGCATTTCAGCCACATCATGCCGGGTTGCGTGATCGGGGAGAATTGCAACATCGGGCAGAACGTGGTGATCAGCCCGGAAGTGATCCTGGGCAGGAACGTCAAGGTGCAGAACAACGTGAGCATCTATACGGGGGTGGTGTGCGAGGATGATGTGTTCCTGGGTCCGAGCATGGTCTTCACCAACGTCATCAACCCGCGCAGCGCCGTGGTCAGGAGGGGGGAATACCTTCGCACGCTCGTGAAAACAGGGGCATCCATCGGCGCCAACGCCACCATTGTTTGCGGTCATGATATCGGCCGCTTCGCCTTTATCGGCGCGGGCGCTGTTGTGACCAAGGAAGTACCGGACTATGCCTTGGTCATTGGCAATCCCGCTCGGCAGACCGGATGGATGAGCGAGTACGGCCACAAGCTGAAGTTCGATGCCAAGGGTGAGGCGATCTGCCGGGAAAGCGGGCAACGGTATGAATTGAAGAACGGTAAAGTCTCCCGGCGCGATACCGGGTCAAGCCCGGTATGACAGCGCAGGAGAGGATCAAGTTCGCGGTAGTGGGCTGCGGCCACATCGGCAAGCGGCACGCGGAAATGGTGAAGCGCCATGCGGAGGCGGAACTTGTCGCTGTATGCGATGTGCGACCGGACAGCGATACTGGCGCCGATCAGTTCGGTGTGCCCGTGTTCAACGACCTGGATGTGATGCTGCGTGAGTTGCCGGCCATCGAGGTGGTGAACGTCTGCACGCCGAACGGCCTTCATGCGCAGCAGAGCTTGAAAGCGCTGGAAGCGCGCAAGCACGTGGTGTGCGAGAAGCCCATGGGCCTGAGCAAGAGCGATTGCGAAGAGGTCCTGTACAAGGCGTTGCAAGTGCATCGCACGGTGTTCGGTGTCATGCAGAACCGTTACTCGCCACCGAGCCAGTGGATCAAGAGCGTGATCGACGGTAACAAGCTCGGCGAGATCTTCATGGTGCAGGTGAACTGCTACTGGAACCGTGACGAGCGTTACTACAAGAAGGGCGGTTGGAAAGGTCGCACCGACCTGGACGGTGGAACGCTCTTCACGCAGTTCAGCCACTTCATCGACATCATGTATTGGCTGTTCGGCGATATCACAGAGATCCAGGCCAAGTTCGCCGACTTCAACCACGCCGACCTCACCGAATTCGAGGACAGTGGACTGGTGCAGTTCCGGTTCGTCAACGGTGGTATGGGTTGCATCAACTACAGCACGTCGGTGTGGGACAAGAACCTGGAGAGCAGCATGACGATCATCGGTTCGCAGGGCAGCGTGAAGATCGGCGGGCAGTACATGGACCAGGTGGAAGTGTGCCATATCAAGGATTACGTGATGCCGGAACTGGCGCCCACGAATCCGGCCAACGATTATGGTGCCTACAAGGGCAGTGCGAACAATCACAGTTACATCATCCAGAACGTGGTGGACACGCTGAAAGGCCGCACCATGCTCACCACCAACGCGCTTGAAGGATTGAAGGTGGTGGAGATCATCGAACGCATCTATAAGCTGAAGAGCAAGTCATGAGCAACCTGTACGAACGGTTGGTGAAGAAGGAGGCGAAACTGGCCGTGATCGGCCTTGGCTATGTGGGCCTGCCCATCGCGCTGGCCTTTGCGCGCAAGATCAAGGTGGTGGGTTTCGACATCAACCAGAAGCGCGTGGACATGATGCGCCGCGGCGAGGATCCCAGCGATGAACTGGTGGCCGAGGACTTCAAGGGTTGCGATATCCATTTCACAGCGGACCTCAACGACCTGAAGGACGTGCAGTTCTTCATCGTTGCCGTGCCCACGCCGATCGACGACCAGAACATCCCCGACCTGAAACCATTGCTGGGCGCCACACGCACGGTTGGGCAAGTGCTGAAGAAGAACGACTTCGTGGTGTACGAGAGCACCGTATATCCGGGCTGCACCGAGGAGGACTGCGTGCCGCTCTTGGAAAGTCTCAGCAAGCTCAAGTACATCAGCGACTTCAAGGTGGGCTATTCGCCGGAGCGCATCAACCCGGGCGACAAGGAACACACGCTCAGCAGCATCGTGAAGGTGAGCAGCGGTTGCGATCCGGAGAGCGCGGAGATCATTGCCAAGGTGTATGAACTGGTGGTGAAAGCCGGCGTGCACCGCGCCGCCAGCATCAAGGTGGCTGAGGCCGCCAAGATCATCGAGAACACGCAGCGCGATGTGAACATCGCCCTCACCAACGAACTCTCGATCATCTTCAACCGCATGGGCATCAACACCTACGACGTGTTGGAAGCCGCGGGTACCAAGTGGAACTTCCTCAAGTTCCAGCCGGGTCTGGTCGGCGGTCATTGCATCGGTGTCGATCCGTACTACCTCGTCTACAAAGCGAAGGAACTCGGATACCATGCCCAGATCATCGATAGCGGCCGCTTCGTCAACGACAGCATGGGCGGTTACGTGGCCAAGCAGACCGTGAAGAAGGTGATCGCTGCCGGCAAGAACCCTGCTGAGGCGCGCATCCTCGTTCTCGGGGCCACCTTCAAAGAGAACGTCACCGACATCCGCAACAGCAAAGTGGCCGATGTGGTGCGCGAACTCACCAGCTTCAGCTGCGCGGTGGATGTCGCCGATCCGCATGCCGATAGCGATGAGGTGAAGCACGAGTACGGCTACGAACTGGTGAAGGAGATGAAAGGTCCGTACGATGCGATCATCGTTGCGGTGAACCACACAGAGTACGCCAACAAGGACGAAGCATGGTTCAAGAACATGCTTACCCCGAAGGGCATTCTCGTTGACCTGAAGGGCATCTATCGGAAGAAGGTGAAGGAGGTGAACTACTGGAGTTTGTGAGCATGGAGCGAAGTATCCTCATCACGGGCGGTGCCGGCTTCATCGGCAGTCATGTGGTGCGGCGCTTCGT
>JBATMK010000279.1:0-11165 GCA_049289815.1 Flavobacteriales bacterium | reverse complement strand
GCCTTGAAGAGCGCGCAAGAAGCCTGTGGCCCGTGGCCTGAGGCCTGTGGCCGGCATTCGTGCGGCAGAGGAAGTGCGTACTCATCGTACCAAAGTGATGTTGCCCGTGCGATCGATGACCTCGCCTTCGGTGGTTGTTGCGTGCAGGGTGTACAGGTAAACGCCGCTCGGGCTCTGCGCTCCGTTGTTGTTGCCGTCCCAACCGTGGCCCACATTGCTGCTGCTGAACACCTGACTTCCCCAGCGATCATAAAGCGTGAAGCCCATGTCGGCTATCGTACCGCCGCGCACGTATAGCACATCGTTGCTGCCATCGCCGTTCGGGCTGAATGCATCGGGCAGGAAGATGGCCTCGCTGTCGCGGATGCAGACATCGAGGCTCATGCTGTCGGCACAACCACCGATGTTGTACACCACCAGATCCACGCTGTAGTATCCCGCATGACCGAGGTCATAGTTCGGATCCGTACCGGGTGAGTAGGGAACGGTGTCACCATCGATCACCCAATGGCCGCCGACGGCATTGTTGCTGAGGTCGATGAAGGTTACATCGCGCTGATCCCATGGAACGCAGGGTTCATCGGGGTTGGCACTGAAGAGCGCGGTGATCGCAGGCCAGCTCGGCACTTGGATCAACGTGTCGTGGCTGCAGCCGGTCGCATCGTTCTCCACATGCACCTGGACCAGTTCGCCCGCGGGCAGGTTGACGCTATCGCCGGTCTGTATGGAACCCGTATCCCATGTGAAGGTGAAGCTGCCGGTACCGACCACGCTTCCGGCCACATAGCCCGGTTCACCATAGCACTGCATGGCGCTGAAGCTGAATTGCTCCTGGAACGGCGGATGCACAACGATCAGCACCGAATCGATCACGGGATCGCTGCAACCGTCGCTCGTGGTTACGATGTACGTGGTGGTGCTATCCGGGCTCACAGCGTTGGTCTCGATCGGGAACGCACCATCGCTCCACTGGTAGCTGACGGGAAAGTTCGGGTTACCGCCCGAGGGCACCACTTCGATGACGGTACCACCATCGCCGCAGATCGGGTTGTTGCTCACGAGGATCTGGGTGCTCAGTTCCTGGTGATCCTCGAACACCAACGTGTCGCTGCTGAAGCACTGGCCGAAGCCGACGCTGTACACCAGCGTGTAGGTACCATTGGTGAGCAGTGCAGGATTGAAGAGCGTATCGGGCAAACCCGTGAACACACCGCCTGGCGGGAACAGTTGCACGCTCACCAGTTCATCGTTGCTGCAGTAGGTATCCTGCACACCGCTGATGATCGCTTGTTGGAAAGGATAGACATAGATGACGACACTATCGGAGCAGCCAGCAGGGGCCTCGTAGAGGATCGTGTGCGAACCAGCGCCAGCCTGCGCGGGGTCGAACACTCCGGTGTTTGACACGCCATCACCGGAGAAAGTGGCACCGGCCGGGACCGATGCCAGCAGGAAAGGACCTGTCGCGCTGCACACCGTCATGTTCGGAACGCCCAACGTTGCAGGGTGCACGATGGCCATCAGGCTATCGCCACAGGTGTTCGCATCGAAGTGCAACAAGTGTTCACCGATACCTGCGATCACCGGGTCGAAGAAGTAGTTGCCGTCGCTGTCCTGCGTGATCCCTGTGCCGGTCCAAACACCATCCCACGGTGTACGGCCCGTGGTGTTGTCATCAAGGATCAGGGCATCATCGCCTTCACAGAAGAAGAGCGTGTCATCATCCACTTCGGTCCAACCGACCAGGATGCCGATGGTATCAATGCAGGCGTTCGGCGCGGCGTAGGTGACCACATCCCAGACAAGTCCGGCTTGAGCTGGATCGTACAGTCCGGTGTTCGCATCGGCGATGCCCAAGCCGCTCCACGTTCCGCCGGGAGGTATGGCGGCTGGTGTTAGAACGAAAGCAGGTTGTGAAGGGCAGGCGCTGCGGTCGTCGCCGATATCGATGGCCTTCACGTAGATCGTGAACGACATGTTGCAGCCGTGCATGTCGTAGAGCAAGGTGTGAAGGCCGCCACCCGCTTCATCGGGATCGAAGGTGCCGTAGAGCGTATCCACGATGCCCGGCCCGCTCCACCGTCCACCGAACGGATACACAGGGATATCGAACGGATAGGTGCTTTGGCACACGGTATCGAGTTGCGATTGCGCGACGATGTTGTCCACGTTCACGGTCACGGTATCGCTGCAACTGCCAGCGGTGTACGTGAGCAGGAAGGAGCCGACCGTGCTGGGATCGAAAAGCCCGTTGGACTGAACGTTCGGCCCGCTCCACGTACCACCGACAGGCGTTGCGTAGGGGATGAAGAAGGGTGCCGTACCGGGGCACGCGGCGTGCGTAACACCGGCATCCATGCTATCGATGGTGATGATGATGTCCTCGATGCAACCACCCAAGGAATAGGTGATCGTGTGGATGCCCGGGCCAGCGGTATCCGGATCCAGCGTTCCCGCCAAACTGTCGACGATACCAGCACCGCTCCACGATCCGCCCGGTGGGGTAGCGCTGAGGTTGAAGGCTGCATCCGATTGGCAGATCGCGCTCGTCGGTCCGCTCACTTGCAGGTCGAAGACGACGACGGTGATGCTTCCGGTCGCGGTCTGGCCGGTACCGTTCTCCGTAACCGTTACCGTGTATGTCGTTGTGCTTGTGGGGCAGATCATGTGCGGCCCGGCGCTGTTCGGCAGGCTGTTGTTCCAGCTGAAATTGTACGTGAGACAGCCTTGCACATCGGCGAACAGCTCGGTACAGCTGCCCGCGCAGATCGTGTCCTCGGTCAGTTCCATGAGCACCCCGAGCGGACAGGTCGCGATCTGCGTGCTGGCGTTGATGGTGAAATACCAAAGCGAATCGCAGCGGTCGCGGATGCCGATGGTGAAGGCGATGTCGTAAGGGCAGTTGCGGTCGAACGCGGGATCGATGCCGAGCTGCATCGTCTGTGTTTCGCCGCCGACGCAGTTGGTAGGAGTGGCACTTGTGACAACAGGTGAATTGGAACCTGCGATCGTGAATGCACCGGGGTTGATCGAGTCGCACGGTATCGGGTAGCTGAAGGCGAGGTTGATGGTGTTGCTGTTGCACAGCGGCGCCGTGGGAACGGTCATCACCGGCGGTACCGGTGGGATCACCACGCTGGTCCATTGCGCTTCGAAACCACAGTACGCGACGTTCGCGTCGGTAACGAAATGGATCGTGAGGTAATAGCTGGTGCTGGTGATCGGCGGGGGCGCAGTGATGCCGCTGTACGCTGGACCGATCTGTGGCGAGAGGATCGAAGGGCCGTCGTGGAAAGTCAGGAGGTCGAGGCCTTGCTCGGTGCAGAACACTTCGTCGAACACCAGGGTCACCGGTCCGCCGGCGTCGATGGTGAAGGTGTAGTCCTCGTTGTTGCTGTAGATGTTCCCGCCGGGGCCGTCCTCACTGTCGAGCAGGATACCCTTGCAGAGCGTCACCACCGTATCGGTCATGTTGAACTCCGGAAGCACCTGTGCCTGCGTGGTGACCGTCGACACGAGCGCGATACCAAGGGCTATGTGCTTCCTGCTCCGCATACGTTCTCATTCTGGCATGCTGTCCACCACCAGGATCGGCGTCGTGACGATCTCGTTGCTGTGGTGGCCAGCCCGATCGGTGATGAAGAAGGTGTAGGTCATCGTTTCCTCGCCACTGCTGCCGAGCAGGAAGAGCGGAACGAGTTCCACTTCCAGTTCACCTTGGATGGGAAGCTCCTCACCGGGCGGCGCCAACGGAGGGATATGATATCCATCCGCAGCGCTCAGGCGACTGTCCTTCACCCAGAGCGTGTACGCATCGGGATCGTCCTGGCCCAGATCGCCGTTGCCGTCCTTGTAGCTGAAACGCAGTGTCACGGCGTCATCGAACTCCAGCACGGTGTTCGGACCGACGCTCACCAATGCGATCTCCGGCGGGGTGCTCTCCACTTTTTCCTTCTTGCAGGAAGTGAGCACGGCGATCATCGCCACCGCTATGAAGAGCCGCTTCATGGGTTGACGAGGATGCTGAAGTAGTCGAGCATCGGCGATGTGGTACCGTCGTTCGGTACTTCGGTGTTGTCGGTGTGATCACCGTCATTCACATAGGTGCGCACAAAGAGCAGGGTGCCTGGTGCGTACGTGGACAGGTCGAGGGTGACCTTGTGCGTGAACGTGGTGTTGCTGTTGCCGAAATCAGGGCCGTTCAAGGTGCTGCTCGTTGCCAGGGTCTGCTCCGGCACCAGCGCGAAGCCGCCGAGTACCGTGGACACCTTCAGCTTGTTGTAGCTCAGCGACTGCGACGAGGTGCTGTCATCGGAAAAGGCCAGCCAGAGATCGATGCTGTTGCCCGTCACTTCGATCGGCCGGATTCCGGGATCGGTGCCACGCGGGAAGGGGTTGCTCGTACTGCCCGGAGCGAAGGCCAACATGCCGGTCACCTGTGGTTCGCGGTTGCCCAACGAGGGACTTGCACCGAACATGTCCTTGGCACCGCTCTGGATCCATTGGGTGATCGCGGCGATATAGGCGGCTTGGGTGATGGACCAATCGGTGCCGATCGTTTCCAGTGGCATGATGCCGCTGGTGTTCGGTACGAAGACGGTGAGGCGCTCATGGAGGAACGACAGGTTCGCGTTGCCGGGCAACACGCGGTAGGTGAAGGTTTCCTGCGGATCGTTGTTGATCACCGGTGCATACACCAGTGAATTGTAGGCGCTGGCAATGGTGCGGTAGTCGGGCTCAAAGTGACCATCGTGGCAGCCGCTGTTGGCACAGGTGGGCCTGAACACGCGCTGGTGCAGCCAAGCGAAGTTGTCCTGCGGCAGGTTCTCCGCCGGTGGATTCGGCGAGGCATGCACGAGCTGATCATAGGGGTTCGCCTCTTCCTTGCTGCATGCGAAAAGCACAAGCACGGGTACAGCTATAAGGAGGACCTGTTTCATCCTAAATGCGATCGAACAGCGATAGTGTACCGGGGTTGAGGTGACCGGCATTGATCACTTCGCTCTTGATGCCGAGCAGCTCCGCGATCGTCGGCACGACATCCGTGGCAATGCCAACGGGGTTGCCTTCGCTACCGATGCGCAGGTTGCTGGGCACGCCTGCACCGGCCATCATGCCGAACACGCGGAGCGCATTGGCATCGCTATGATCGTAGCCATACCAGTCGTTCTGGTCGCGGATGGCGTTGGGTTGATCGTTGCGGCCGCACTCGGGCGCTACGATGATGGTGGTGTTGCCTGCCATCTCCGGGATCTCCGTCTGGATGTAGTTCCAGAGGTGGCCCACACTGTGGTCGGCGCGGTGCAGCGAAGCCAGGTACCCGGTGAAGTTGCCGTGGCAACCATCCACCGAACTCATGTTCACCACGGTGAGCGTGGGCTTGAACCACTTCATCACTTCGCAGGCATAGCCGATCGTCTGTGCATCGCCGTTGTCGTGCACGGGAGGATGGGCGATGGTGCCGTTCTGTGTCTTGCTGAACATCTCCACCATGAAGGCCTTGATGTCCTGTTTCTCCTCGGCCGTGTTACCGATGCCGGTGGCCACATTGCCCACGTTCTGGAAACTGTTGTCCAGGAAGGCCTTCATCTCGTACATCGGCGCCAGCTGGTCCTGCGGGTGGTAGACCTTGGCATCGCTCAGGTACTGATCGCCGAGCGGACCGAACGTGATGTTGGGTGCGAAGAAGTTCGCACCGTATGGCGCGCCGTAGTCGGGATGCACGCTGTAGTTGAGCAGCGGTACGCTGTTGCCGATCGTATTGCCGACGAACCAGGTCTTGCTGGCAGCAACGCCGGCGTGCCTTCGGAGGTACTCGAAAATGGTGGGGTTGAGCGGCTTGGATGTGAGGCCTTGTGTCATGGCCTGGTTCCCTTGGAGCAAGGAGTTAAGACCGCCGTAGTGCCCCGCGTTCACCGCACGCATCTCGGCGAACAAGGTGCCTTGCGTTTCGATCGACTGGCTGAGGAGACCGGGGATCGGGTCGATGCCACCGAGCCCTGTGCCGAATACGATCTTCTGCGTCGGCGCAGCGCCGTTGAGCATGTTGTACATGATGTTGCCCTCGTGCACTTCCGACTGTGCATCGGCGAGGTAACGGAGGCCGACGCTTTCCTGCTGGCGCACGCCACCTGCGAACATCACCAGCACCACATGCTGTGAAAGTCCACCCCCACCGCTGGCTGCGAAAAGCCGCCCGCTGGGGAGGATATAGGGCATGACGAAGGCGCCTGCCGCGGCCGCCCCTGCCCGTTTGATGAATTTCCTGCGGTCCATGGTGCAAAGGGCGTTTGTACGTCGGTTCAGTAGAAGAGATACTCGTCGCTCATGGCGAAGGAGAAGTAGATGATCTCCGGGGTCACGTTCGGGTCGGCTTCGATGTAGTTGCGGAACCAGGTTTTCTCGGCTTCCGTCGGCTGGCGCACCAGGAAACGGTTGTAGGTCTCGATGATGAAGGCGTCAACATTCGCGCGCATACTGGCGTCATCGGGGATGATCACGCCGGGCTTGTTCATGAAGTTGCTGATGATCACTTCCCGCGCCAGCTCCTTGTCGCCGATGCTCTGGATGCACTGGTCCAGTTCGTACAATTCGTTCGCGCTCATCGCATCCTGGAACAGGTTGGCGTGGAGGATGGCCGCGTACTGTTGGTTGGTCTTCTCGCTATCCTTGATCGTGCCCGGCGGGTTCAACTCAACGTCGTTCAGTTCGTAGCTGAGCTCTTTGGTGCAGGACGTGGCGAATAGCAGGAGCAATGGCAGGAGCAGGACCTCCATCCCGGCCTTCCTCCCAAGTAGGAAGGAGGAGCCAAGGGAAATGTGTGACTTGGATCCGCTCATGCTCAGTTGATGTTGGCGTATTCGTCGCTCGTGAGGATGGCGCGTTGCATGCGTTGCAGGTCCAGGTCGGTGTGGAACGAGGACATGGCGGTATACACTTCGTAGGTGCTCGGCTCCCGGCCCATGAACGTGCGGTAGCTCCAGCGCACCATCCCTTCCTCGAACTCCGTTGTGCCGGTGAGGATGCCCACGTAGTCGCCCTTGTTCTGGCCGCTCTGCGTGAAGAGGATACCCGGGGCGTTGTTCTCAACCATGTCGAAGCCGCTGTTGAACTCCGCGCTCGTCGGGAAGCGCAGCAGCAGGTTGTCGAACGTTGCGTTGATGAAGTTGAACGTGTTCATGTTGATCTGGTCATAGATGCTGTTGAGCACCATGTAACCCATCACATCGTCGATGCCGACCAAGCCGTTCATGTAGTTGACACGGCTGTTCTTCAGGTTGCGCAGCCGCTGCAGCGCGCTGTTCGCCTCACCTAGTCCTTGCGTATTGCCGGAGAGTGAATCGTCCAACGCATCCTGCTCCGCCACGTGGATGGCCTCGTCGATGATGTCATCGCTCGCACCTTCCAGGCAACGGCTCTTGTACAGTTCGTATTGGCGCTGGTAGTAGGCCTGCTTGTAGCTACTGTCGCCTTCCACGTACGCGGTGCTCGTCATCAGCTTGTTCACCAGCGCTTCGCGCGAACCCATCGACAGGCTTGCAGCTTCAAGCGCCGCCACCTCGGCGTCCATTTCCACATCCAGCGGTTCCCGGCCGATCAGGTCGATGAACAAACGGTTCACGTAGTTCTGGGTGATCACCGTCGGCACACCGGCATAGTCGGGTGCCTGGTTGTCGGGGATCAGTTCCGTCTCCTTCTTGCAGGCCGATGTGGCGAGCACAGTGGCTGCCAAAAGGCAGATCTCCACCGCTCTTCCCGTACCGATGATCCGGGCCATGCTGCGTTGCATGGGCCGGTGTACGGAAGGAGGCGCGAAAGGGTATCCGGAAACTCGACGGTACTATCCCTTCACTTGCACAGGACAACCCATTGCTTCGACGAACCCCCTCAGGTGCCGAGGTAGCCCTTGATCGCTTCCACGTACTTCTCGAACGCACGCAGTCCCTTGGCCGTGAGCTTGCATGTGGTGAGCGGGTAGTTGTCGCGGAAGCTCTTGGCCACACTGATGTATCCTGCCTCTTTCAACTTGGTGATCTGCACGCTGAGGTTGCCGCGCGTAGCACCGGTATGCTCCACGATGAACGTGAACTCAGCGCTATCGACACCCACGAGCAAACTCACGACCGCAAGCCGGAGCTGATTGTGCAGCAGTGGGTCAAGCGGGGCGAAGGACATTCTCTTGGCGCTTGAGCATGAGGCCTGGAACGATGTATCCGAAGAACATCGCGCTGCAATAGAGCACGGTCAGCAGCAAGGCATCATCGGTGAAGTGCATGACGATTCCGGCGACCCAGAACAAGATGCCGCCGATGATGAGCGGACGGAACCGCATGATCTGGCCCGTCATGAAGGTGGGCAGGCCGGTAAGCACGGTGATCATAGGACCCGGATCGCCGTGGCTGGGCACGATGCAAGCGATCGTTACGAGCATGGTGATCACGAACGCGCCCCAGAGCCAGCCGATCACGCGGTCCATCGGATTGCTCACCTGTTCGCGTTTGCCTTGTTGTGCACCATGGATGGAACTCAGTATGCCACCGACCAAACCGGCCACGCCCCAAGCCGCCCCTTGGACAGGACCCACAGGTGCATTCCGCAGGAGATAGGTGGCGATCATGGCACCGATGAGCAGCACTCCCCACAGCAGGAAGTAGTAGCTCATGCGGCTGAAACTCTTCTTGGCTTGGCCGATCATGCTTTCAATGAGGCGGAGACTTTCGTCGGGGGTCATGTCGCGTTCCATGCGTTGGAGGTTTGTTGATGCAAACATAGACTTGTTAATATTATAAACAATACGGAGGCGGAAAATTCTTCTCCCCGACCTGCACTCCGGTCAACTGGACTGGTCTGAAGGTCTAGAACTGGACGGGGTCGCGGCGCTCCGGCTTACGCTCGGCCGCATCGATCTTGGCGAGCATGGTATCGCGCTGCTTGTTGAACGCCACGCGGTCCTCCTCGGCCACGGGCTCGGCCTTGGGGAGCTCTTCCTTGCGGTGATCCACCTGCTCGCCGTTCTTCCAGAAGCGGAAGCAGACGTGCGGGCCGTTCGCAAGCCCTGTACTGCCCACTTCGCCGATCACATCGCCCTGCTGCACGTTCTGTCCCTGGCGCACCAGGATCTTGCGCATGTGCAGGTATTGCGTGCTGTACGTGCCGTTGTGGCGGATCTTCACGTAGTTGCCGTTGCCGGCCGTATACCCGGTCTTCTCCACCGTCCCATCCCCCACGGTCAGGATCGGTGTTCCGTAAGGCGCCGCATAGTCGGTACCCAAGTGCGGCTTGAAGCGCTTCTGCACCGGATGGAACCGGCGTTGCGAGAACCCGCTGCTCAATCTGCTGTACTTCAAAGGGGCTTTCAGGAAGGCCTTCCGCAAGCTGTTGCCGTCGCGATCGAAGAAGGACTGGGTCGAATCTTTGCTGAAAAGGATCCCTTCCGTGGAACCATCAGCGGTAGTGTAACGCACGCCCAGCACTTCCGGATCGCCGTAGCGTTCGCCATCCACCGTGCTCTGGTTGTAGACGATGGTGAACTGTTCCCCCTTCTGTATGCGGTAGAAATCGACCGTCCAGGCGAAGATCCCGGACAGTTCCATGGCGAGCGCCGGATCGGCACCGCAGTTCTCCAGATCGTTCCAGAGCGCACCGGCCACCGTACAAGCCACCGCACGCTCCTCGACCTTCACCGGGCGTTCGTGCACATCCACACCGAGCGGGGAGAATGCGAAGACGATGTGCTTGATCGGATCGGCTTCGTACACGAACCATTGCGGCGTTCGCGTGCCATCGTCCTTGAAGATGAATGAGCACGGATGGCCCGCACGCATCTTGTGGATGTCGAAGACCGGATCGGCCAGCTTCACCAAGCTGTCCACCGTTCCTGCACCGATGCCATGTTCCGCCAAGAGATCGCCGAACGTACTACCCCTCCTCACCGTGCCGCGCTCGAGAACAAAACCGCTCAACGGGATACCATATGCACTGGGTGCTGCCGGCATGGTGTCCTCAACCACCGCGACCTTCTCCGGCACGTACTCTACATGGGGTGCCAGATCAGTGGTAAGCACCACCGACGAAACCGCCGATGCGCTTCCAACGCCTATCGCCCACCACTGCCAGGTCTTCATGGTTCCGCAAGAATGCGACAAGCCCGCAGTGTAACGCAGTACAAGGCCCGATGATTTTACCCGGTGCGGTGTTCATAGGCCTTATGCTGTCCGAGGCCTCACACTGCCCTCTCCGGTGGAGAGGGTCATAAAGGGAGAAGGGAGAACGAGAGACTACTCGACTTTGGAGATGGGGTTGGTCAGCCCGCTGTAGCTGTCCAATTCCATCTTGATGGAACCCACGAGCACCTTGGCCTGCGCGAGCACGGGGATGTGGTTGGCATCATCCGTCACCCACACGTTCAGGTCATCGTTCGTCTTGAAGACACGCCCTTCCTGTACGATGGGCTGGAACTTGATGCACCTGAACTTGCCGTTGCGCAGTTTGATCGTCTCGCGTCCCATCACCTTCATCTGCAACGGCCAGTGCTCGTTGTCCAGGAAACAGTCGATGGTGAACACATCGCCCTTTGCGGCGTTGCCGAAGTCGAGGGTACGGGCGAAGTAGAAAGCACTGATCATGTCCTGCGTATGCGCCGGAATGCTGAAGGTCTTCTTCTCCTGTGTCGTCACCTCGGCACGGTTCTGCAGGAAGATGTAGTCCTGGTTGAAGGTGTAGCCGCCCTCATCCACGCTCCGCTTGAACGCCCATGGGAAGACACCAACACTGTCGAAATACGACTCGTAACGGTCGTCCACTTTGTAGAAGGTGTTGAAAGCGCCCATGCTCTTGCCGGTGCCCACAGCGTGCAACATGCGGCGGCCTTGGAACTCCACATCGGTCTCCTTCAACTCAAGCACGGCCAAGCCAGCATTGAGGAAACCATAGTGAACGATGTAGGTGAGCCTCTCGCCGGCCTTGAACGCGGTGTGGGGCAAAGTCCGCAGGTGAACGGACACTTCCTTGCCAGTTCCAGGCCCGTCGATGCGGGATTGACCGAAGCCGAACGACAGGAAAGACAGGGCAACAAGAAGGAACAGGCTCTTACGGGTCATGTCCCTTGGAACGCAAAGGGTATACCGATCGGTGCCGAGCACCCTGGCCTCGGGCCCCAGGCCGCA